>DAHVZZ010000541.1:0-3951 GCA_027323785.1 Acidobacterium sp.
CAACTGCCGGGAGACGGGGCGGCCAGATTGTCACTGACTTTCGGGAGCGTGGTGGGGGCAGAGGGGGGTTAGATACCTTCGCCCATGCTGACGAAGCCGGCCTGTTCGGTGCGGTACTGGTCGCGCTCTTCTTCCTCGCTGGCGAGGGTGCGGACGTCGTCCATGGCGCGGGCCTGTTCGAGCTGGCCGTCGAGCTGATCGACGCGGCGGCAGAGGCGGCGGACCTCGTCGCCGAGGGCGATGATGACGCCGGAGAGCGGGTCCTTGACCTGGCTGGGGTCGGTGATGAGGACGCGCTGGCCGTTCTGGTAGACGATGTGGGCGGGGACGCCGACGACGGTGGAGTTGGGAGGGACGTCGCGGAGGACGACGGAGCCGGCGCCGACGCGGGAGTTTTCGCCGATGGTGATGTTGCCGAGGATCTGGGCGTTGCTGCCGGCGAAGACGCCGTCGCGGAGGGTGGGGTGGCGCTTGCCGCGCTCGTTGCCGGTTCCGCCGAGGGTGACGCCCTGGTAGAGGGTGACATCGTTACCGACGATGGCGGTTTCGCCGACGACGACGCCGGCGCCGTGGTCGATGAAGACGCGATGGCCGAGCTGTGCTCCGGGATGGATTTCAATGCCGGTGAAAAAGCGGGCGATCTGGGAGAGGAGGCGGGCGGCAAGGCGGAAGTTGGCCCGCCAGAGGCGGGAGGTGACGCGGTGCGCCCAGACGGCGTGGAGGCCGGGATAGCAAAGGACGACCATGGTCCGGGAGCTGGCCGCGGGGTCGCGGTCCAGCACCGAACGAATGTCTTCCCGGATGTGATCGAACAGACCCATGCAGTTGCAGGATACGCGGAAGCCGAGGGCTCCGCGCTTATAGCTCCACGGGCTTCAGGGACTGGGCCTCGTTGCGGAGGCTTTCAAAGAGCACCGAAGAGATGTAGCGCTCGCCGAAGTCGGGCAGGACGGCGACGATGAGCTTGCCGGCGTTCTCGGGGCGTTTGGCGACTTCGACGGCGGCGTGCGCGGCGGCTCCGCAGGAGATGCCGGCGAGGATGCCTTCTTCAGTGGCGAGGCGGCGGGCCATGGTGATGGCTTCGTCGTTGGTGACCTGGACGACTTCGTCGATGAGGTTGGTTTTGAGGATGCTGGGGATGAAGCCGGCGCCGAGTCCCTGGATTTTGTGGGGTCCGGGCTTGCCGCCGGAGAGGACGGCGCTGTCGGTGGGTTCGACGGCAATGGTTTTAAAGGACGGCTTTCTGGGCTTGATGAACTCGGCGACGCCGGTGAGGGTTCCGCCGGTGCCGACGCCGGAGATGAGGATGTCGACCTGGCCGTCGGTATCGTTCCAGATTTCCGGGCCGGTGGTTTCGAAGTGGATTTTGGGATTGGCGGGGTTATCGAACTGCTGGAGCATGTAGCCGTTGGGGGTTTCGGCGAGGATCTGTTTGGCTTTGGCGATGGCGCCGTTCATGCCGTTGGGTCCGGGGGTAAGGACGAGCTGAGCGCCGAAGGCGAGCAGGAGGACGCGGCGCTCCATGCTCATGGTTTCCGGCATGGTGAGGATGATTTTGTAACCTTTGACGGCGGCCATGAAGGCGAGGCCGATGCCGGTGTTGCCGCTGGTGGACTCGATGAGGACGGTTTCGCCGGGGCGGATTTTGCCTTCGCGCTCGGCGGCTTCGATCATGGCCATGCCGATGCGATCCTTGACGCTGTTGGCGGGGTTGGCGGCTTCCAGTTTGACGACGACGCGTCCATGAGCCCCGGCGGTGACGCGGTTGAGCTGAACGAGCGGAGTGTTTCCGATCAGGTCTTTTACGCTGGCTGCAATTTTCATCTGGCCATCCTCGACGCGGAGTTTTTTGTGCGTATCCAGTGTAGATGCAGGTGTTGCCTGGCGGATGCTAAAGTGCGGTCTCCAGTTTGATCAAAGTGGCGGCGGAGCGGAGTTTGCGTTCGGTGTGGCGTTCGAGGGAGTGGACGGCGAAGCGGCGGAGGTCGGCGGCGCGGGCGGGAGGCCAGTCTTCGGCGGCGAGGGCGGCGATGGGGGAGTCGAAGATGCGGCGGGCGAGGGCGAGGGAGTCGGGCTGGATGATGCGGCAGGAGGGGTGTTGGTGGCGGGCGCAGAGGAGACCGTCGGCGTGGGGGCTGAACCAGGCGGGGTTGGGGGCGAAGGGTTCGCCGCAGAGGGTGCAGTGGGTGACGGAGGGCATCCAGCCGAGGAGGCGGGTGATCCAGAGGGAGAAGTAGGTGAGGGGCATCCAGACGCGGCTGGTGCGGGAGTGGGCGAGGACGGCGATGAGGAGGCGGAAGACGGCGTCGTGGGGGTCGCGGTCGGGGAGGGTTTCCTCGAGGACTTCGGCGTAGAAGGCGAGGGCGGAGGCGCGGAGGTAGTCGACGGGATCGGCGAGAGGCGAGGCGATGATCTCGCAGGAGTCGAGGCGGACGAGGTCCTGTTTGGGTTTTTCGGAGAAGGTAGCGGAGACCCAGGTCATGGGCTCGAGTGCTCCGCCGAAGCGGCGGCGGGATTTGGCGGCGGCTTTGGCGATGCCGCGGAGACGACCTTCGGAACGGGTGAAGAGGGAGACGAGCTGGTCGGCCTCATGGATGGGCCAGGTGCGGAGGATGACGGCTTCGGCGCGGCGCTCGGTCACGGTGACAGCACCAGAGTATCGGAGGTGGGGGCGGGCGAGGTGCGGGGATTCATCCCTGGGGGCCGTAGCCGTTGGTTTTGCGGAGCTTTTTATGGATTTTGAAGAAGGCGTCCTGTTCGGTGGAGAGCCTCGTGGCTTCCTTGTTGGCGCTGCGGACGGATTCGAGGGCGAGCTTTTGGGCGAATTCGTAGTTGGAGTTTTGGGGGATGGAGGAGATGATGCCGGGCCATTTGGCGGAAGCGGAGATGAGCTTCTTCAGGGGCTTGCGGATGTCGGCGTGCTGGGAGTCGTAGGTGTCGATGTTGTCCTGGAGCTCGTCGCTGAGGTGGGTGATTTCGTCGAGGCGGTTGTGGATTTGCATGTCGCGGTGAGCGGCGCCGGTGTCGGAGACGAGGTGCTGGAGGGCCTGGAGGCGGCGATCGATGAAGCCGATGTAGAGCTTGATGCGGGTGGCGGGGTGGACGGCGTTGTCGCGCAGCTGCTGGACCTCGCCGGGCGAGAGGGTGTCGGCGCGGCGGCTCTGGGCGGCGAGGTGAGGGGCGGCGCTGAAGAAGAGAAGCAGGGCGAGGGAGCAGGAGATCGAAGCGCAGACGCGGCGAAGCATGGAGTGGTCCTCCAGACACTACCATCCTGGATGCAGGGATGGCGGGATGCAAGGGGAAGAGGCGAGAGAATGGGCGATTTTCAGGAGGTAAAGAGCGGAATGGGCCGCAGGGGCAGGCCAGCGCGGCTGGCAGCCTACAAGTGGGCTGGGCCGGCTTCCCGGTGTTTCGTTGAGAGGTGGGAAGCCGGGGTGAGTGGTTTTGAGGGCTATTTGGGCAGGGGCGTTTTTTGGGATAGGTCTTTGGCTGTGGCTTTGGCGGCTGGAGAGAACATCTGGATCTGGGAGCCGAAGCGGCGGTAGTTGCGGAACTCGAAGGCGTTGAGGACGGAGGTATGGCGTCCCTGGCGGAGGCTGACGGCGCCGCGCTCGGGCATGAGGTAGTCGTGGCCGCTGATGCTGACCCAGGCGTAGTCGACGGACATGGAGGTGGCCTTGATTTTGAGCTGTTTGGGGATGTCGGTGGCGGTGACGACGATGCGGCGGATGCCGAGGGTGGCGCTGTCGATCCAGATTTGGCCGTGGAAGGGAACGCCGTACTGGCGGTTGTTGAGGCCGGTGAGGGTGAAGGCGGAGTGGGCCTGATCGACGCTGAAGGCGAAGACCTGAGTGGGCTGGCCGTCGAGGATGTCGGACTGCTTCCAGGTGAACTGGGCATGGGCGGAGGGGGCGAAGATGAGCTGCAGCATGCCGCCGAACTCGCCGATGG
>DAHVZZ010000543.1:0-17551 GCA_027323785.1 Acidobacterium sp.
GGGCGTGAGCACCGCGGTGGCCGAGGCTTCGCTGGCCTTGCTGGCGAACGAGCAGCGGGTGGTCGCATTCCAGTCGGATGTGAACCGGCGCAGCTGATCCTGGCGGACAGTAGTCCGAATGTCGTCCCCGGCCAGGGCTGCACGGACCGGGGAAACCACAGCTGGACATTTAATGATGACAGGCACATCTGCCGTCCCCGCCGAAGCCGCAGGGCAGCGGCTGGATGTCTGCCTGTCTGCCCCGGGTTCACTGACTACCCCTCGGAGCCTGGCCACTCCATGCTTCTTCTGCACTTTCGGTGGTCAGAATTTAAACGCTGGCGTCCAGGAATCAGCACCAATTTAGGTCTCCGCCAGTCCCGCCGCAGCCCCTCATTCGAGGAAAGCGCTTTGACCACGTCTGTAGTCATCATGAAACCGGCCGGACGGCGAACATTTTGTCGCTTTCTGATCCCTTAACCCACGATCCTCGGAACAATTTGTCGCATCTTCTCGCAAACATCGCGGCCTTCGCCCACCTTCATACCGCTTTGTAACTCTCGAGGATGTTTTGGGCCACCAGATGCAGTACCTGGTTTGCGATTTGATGCGCTGCCCGGCGATGCCGCGATTGGGAAAGTTGACCGCGCAACTCCATCCCGGCAGTTCGGCCCGTGTCTCAGTGGAGAAGTCATGCTGCAGGACCTTTATTCTGCCTGTCTCGAAGGATCATCAGGGACTAAAGTGCTTCTCTCGGGCAGGCTCCACCGGTATTACTGCTGCTGTCCTCCCCCGAAGAGGCCAGGCTCCTCGTTTTTTCTGCGTCTCGCCACTTTACCCCGTGAACAGCGCGACGGCAGACAGAGTTCTTGTCCATACCACGACAGTCAGGAGGGCCCATGACTCGTCCATCCCTTTTTCCTGCCATTGCTGCGCTTCTCATCATCTGCTGCACCTTTTCCTTCGGCTGCGGTGGCAGCAGCAGCAGCACTCCTTCGCCGAACCCTGTGCCAACCATCTCCTCTCTCTCCACCAGCAGTGTTCATGTGGGAGATGCGGATCTGACCCTCAGCGTTCTGGGCACCGGTTTCACCTCCGACACCCAACTCATCTTCGGCTCCACCGCTCTGCTGCCATCCTCTAAAGCTCCCAGCCAGCTTTCCGTGGTTGTGCCGAAATCGCTCTTCGGCACTGCGGGTATTGTGCCGATCACGGCCATGAATCCTGCGCCGGGCGGCGGCAGTTCCAACGCGGTCAATTTCACCATTGGCAATCCGGTTCCGGAAATTGCGGCTTTTGCGGTCAGCTCCACGCTCGTGAACAGCACCGACTTCACTCTGGCGATTGACGGGCATGGTTTCACGTCTGACACCCGCGTCCATTTTGGATCAGACGTTCTCACGCCGGCGACGATCGCAGAATCACGAATTGCCGTTCCCATCCCGAATAATCTTTTGACAACCGCGCGCATTGTCCCGGTGGGTGTGACAAACCCGGAGCCCATGGGCGGCACTTCGAATTCGCTCAACTTCAGTATTAACAATCCAGTACCCACAATCAGCGCACTCTCCGTCGAATCCGCCGAGGCGGGAGCTGAGGCCGATCTGGCCCTGAGTGTGACCGGAACCAATTTTGTTTCAGGCGCAACCGTCGAATTTGGCCCCACCCGTCTTACGCCCGCCGCTCCCAATTCCGACCGCCTTGACGTCATGGTTCCCGCCGCGGCGATGGGCCTGGGAGCCCAGATCGCGGTAACCGTAACCAATCCAGAGCCAGGCGGCGGATCTTCGCAACCCGTGACCTTCCGCCTCAATAACCCTGTTCCACAACTGACTGCGCTCTCCCAAACCACAGCCGTGACCGGCGATCCGGCGTTCCAGATTTCGCTCAGCGGCGCAAAATTCCTGGCGAACACGGTTGTGGATTTTGGCGGTACGCTTCTGACTCCTTCCTCGACAACGAAGAATCAGATGATGGTCACGATTCCGGAAACCTCGATTGCTGCTGGAGGAATCATCGAGGTAAAGGCGATGACTCCGGAACCGGGGGGCGGCTCGTCAGCGCCCATCAGCTTTACCGTCAATAATCCGGTTCCGTCCATTACAGCCTTGTCCCCGACCAGCATTACCGATACCGGCGCGGACGTGGCTATGACGATCACCGGCGCGAACTTCTTCTCGTTCAGTTCCGTGGCGATCGGCGATCAACCCTTAACGTCCTCCGTGCTCTCCAGATCTGCGATCAGCATCACCATCCCCGCGGCCCTGGTAAAGAACGCGGCGAGCACCGGCTCTTTCTCCCTTTCGGTCAGCAATCCCTCTCCCGCAGGGGGCGCGTCGAACGCTTTCGGCGTAACCGTGCACAAGAGAGCAGCTCTCACCTGGGAGACTGCTGCGAACGGCAGTCGCGTGCTGCCGGGCACAACGACACCTTTTGCGACGTTTGGTCCGCCCACAGTCAACGCGAGTGGCCTCACCGCTTTCAGGGGCGTGAGCGCCGTCAGCGTGTCCGATGGAACCGGGGAGTCCAGCACCACCACCGGGATTTACACGGTTGATCTGGCGAACGGTGGGACCCTGGAGAAAGTGGCCGATATCGCCACGGTCGTTCCGGACCCGAATACTCAGACCTACGGGCAGTCGCTGGCCAAGTTCGGCGGTTTCCCTTCACCGCCCCTTGTTAGCCCGGACTCCCGATTCGTTGGCTTCAACGCTACCCACCCCCCGGTTGTCCTGCTGGCCGATGGCAAAGGAGGCGGCTTTGGGCTCTACAGCAACCTCGGCGGCAGTTTGAATACCGGAGTGGGCGCCTTCGTTGCGACCAGCACCGCGACTTATCCCTATTTCCAGGTACCCAAAATGGCCACAGGTACTGCCTTCGGGGCATTTCCCGCCTCGCCGACGCCTGTCGGCGGCAATACGCTGGTCTTCAAAGGAGACTACCTCAACGGCACAGCTGTCGGGATGGGCCTCTACTATCGGGATGTTGTCAGCGAAAACGGCCAGTCACCTGTTTCTCTTATTGCTGCCACATCTGTCACCGCAATTCCGAACAGTACGCGCAAGTTCGGCTATTTGGGTATCCCAGGTACTGCCGCGAGCACTGTGGTCTTTGTTGGATATGACAGGAAAGATGCCGCCACGATGGGGGGCATCTACTCCGCACCGATCGCCTCCGAACCGCAGATCACGGCCCTGGTGAATCTCGGCATGCAGGTTCCCGGCGAAGATACGGGGGTCGTATTCACCGGCTTTGCTGACAACCTCTCTTTTGATGGCCGCTTCGTCGGATTCTGGGGTAGCTGGGGGAGCGCCACGACCACGCGCACGCTGTCCTGTTCCGATGTTCCGGATGCCGCGCTGGCCGCCGTCTGCTCCTCCACGGTCTATCCCACAGGCTCGACAACGGTAGAGGTACCGGTTCACCAGGGTTTCTTCCTGTATGACACGACTCAGCAGACCCTGGCGGTCGTGGCCAAAACCGGCAGCGACTTCCGTGACTTCGCCAGCTATACGTTTGTCGGAGTTCTGCCGGAAGAAGGTCCGTCTACGGAGGTGGGTAGCGGAAGCACGGGAGGCGGTGGCGAAACCGAAGTTCCTCTTGAACCGCAGGGATTCGTTCTGTCTCCCAGGATTGCTGTAGCGGGCCAGTCCGGCACCTCCTGGCAGGCAGCCTTCATGGCGAATACGGGAGGGGTGAACGGCATCTACATTGCCACTTCATCCGGACAGGACTCGCCCGCGATCGCCACGGCCCTGGACACCACGATGGTGGGTACGGACGTCGACTACATGGCGTCCGGTACGACCAGAATCAGAACGCTGGAGCTGGATCCTGCCGGAATGAGAGGCTCGTGGCTAGCCATCGGTTCCACTCTTTTCGACAGCACCACACAGAGCACCTCGCAAGGTGTGTATTACACCCAGCTCTCCAGCCAATGACCCGCAGCGGGCGGCAAATCATTCGGATTTGCCGCCCGCTGGCTGTTTGCTGATCTGAATGCGGAAGGACCGGCAGCAAGGCAGCTCCGGTTCCACTTTCCATGAGGTATCGATGTGTCAACGATCCCGCCCAACTTCTCTGACGAAGCCACATCCGCGGCTCTGCCGCGGTCGGCTGTGGGATTTCCGCGGCATCATCCAAATTCTGCTCGCGGCCCGATCCCGGCCCGGCGCTTCGACCGGGTACGACAGTCGGCGCCGTCACTCCTGAGGACTTATGAAACAGCCGTTGCGGCAACTCACGCTTTCCGCCTTGCTTGTGTCCCTGTCGATCGTCATTGGTTGCGGAACCGGCCGGCTTTCGCCGGGCGGCGAATCCGCTCCAACACTGCTCTCGCTTTCCGCAGACACCATCACTGCCGGCAGTTCCGATTTCACTCTCACTGTCAGCGGCAGTGACTTTCTTACCAGCAGCAGGATTCGCTTCGGCTCCGAGGTTCTGGTTCCCTCCCTGATAACAGCCGATCAGCTTCAGGTAAATGTTCCCGCCGCGCTGGTTCAACAGGCAGCCGTTATCCCCGTCCGCGCCTTTAACCTCTCACCTTCAGGCGGCGATTCCAATGCTCTGGATTTCACCATTTTGAACCCCACACCAACATTGGCAGGGTTATCTCTAACCGATGTCGTCGCGGGAACCGGGGACTTCAGCCTCACCGTGACCGGGACCAACTTTGCTCCGGAGGCAGCGGTCAGCTTCGGCACGCAATCCTTCCATCCTTCTTCCCGGAGTTCCAGCCAGTTAGAAGTTGTGATTCCGGGCTGGGCCATTCTGAATAGCGGTGATGTGTCCGTTTCTGTTACCAATCCTGGGCCAGGTGGCGGCGTCTCCAATGCCCAGCCATTCACGGTGATGAATCCGGCTCCCCTGCTGAGTGCTCTCTCTCTGGACAGCACGGTGGTGGGCAGTTCCGATCTGGCCATCACCATAAGCGGCGTTCATCTCGTCCCTGGAGCCCAGGTCCATTTCGGAGGCGCCACGCTCGCCCCGAACGCGGTTGTGGCCTCCGGCTTGTCACTCCTGATTCCGCGGAATCTGCTGACGAGCGCAGCTGTTCTGCCCCTCTCCGTCTCGAATCCCGGCCCGGGCGGCGGTGAATCCAATGTTCTGCAGTTCACCGTAAAGAACCCAATACCGGCCGTGAACGCCCTGTCCTCCAGTTCTGTCACGGCTGGCACGGACGATTTCACCCTCACGCTGAACGGTGACCATTTCGTCCCCGCTTCGGTCGTCGATTTCGGCGGACAGAAGCTCTCCCCGGCATCCGTCACACCGACGCAGATCAGCGTGGTCGTGCCCGCAGCAGCAGTCGCGGGCGGCGCCGCGCTGTCGGTTTCCGTTTCCAATCCCGGGCCGGGCGGCGGCGTTTCCAACTCTCAGGGTTTCACCATCTACAATCCGGTTCCTCAATTGGCAGCGCTCTCCCTGACCAAAGCTGTAATCGGTGCGGAAGGCTTCCCGCTGGAAATCACCGGTTCCAACTTCGTCCCTCAGACGGAGATCAACTTCGGCGAAGTCAGCTTGCGTCCGGATCAGTTCAGCAAAGGACGCCTGCGTCTCGGAGTCCCCAAGCCTGCTTTTGCTCATGGGGGAGTTCTGCTGGTTCAGGCAATCAGTCCCGGCCCCGGAGGTGGAAGCTCAAACACTCTGGAGTTCACCGTCGAATACCCCGTGCCGGTGCTTTCCGGTGTATCGCCGATCAGCATCACGGCCAGCGGATCGGAGGTCGTGCTCACGCTGCAAGGCTCGGGCTTTACCGACAAATCTACCGTCAATGCCGCAGGCTCCAACCTGCCGGTCGAAAACGCCACCTTTTCACAAATGCAAATTACTCTACCTTCCACACTGACGGCCGATGCCGGAATGATTCCGCTGACTGTGATCAATCCCCAGCCTGGAGGAGGCACGTCCGGAACCTTCAATCTGATCGTCCACGGCAGAGCGCGCATGGGATGGAGTACCGTCGCTAATAGTCGCTTCACCCTGCCGGGCACATCCGAGCTCTTCAACAGCTTCAATCAACCCTCAGTAACCCAAAACGGAGTCGTCGCGCTCAAAGGCCAGAGCAAAGGCGCCTCGGGCCCGGTCGTCGGAATCTTCACCATGGACATGGCGGCCGCAGGACCCCGTCAGCTGAACCGGATCGCCGATAACTCAACGGTAGTTCCTCAACCGAACAACACCTCCTACAGTGGAGGAGCGCTGTCCACCTTTACCCAGTTTCCGTCCTTTCCGCGCATCGACCGCGACTACCCGGTCGTCGCCTTCAGAGCCCAGCACAAACCGGTCTGGACTTTCTCTCTGCCGGACACGACAGAATCGCGGGTTGGAAGCGCCGGAATCTATACCAACGCCGCAGGCGCGCTCTCTACCGGGGCGGGGCTCTTTGGCGCACTTCCGGAATTTTCGTATCTGCAGGTTCCAGGCGCACCGCCGGCGACTCGCTTCGACCAGTTCCCTGGATCGCCGGCGATTACCGGCAAATCCATCATTGTGTTCAAGGGGAATTACACCGTCGGTGACATCAGTAAGACCGGGGTTTTCTATCGTGACGCGGCTGCGCTCGATGGAAAGTCCCCCGTTGAGCTGATCGCCAACTCCGACATGCGGATTCCGAACCAGCCTGAGGGTGGGAACGTGCTCTTCGGATCGACCGCTCCGCCCAGCGTCGCTGATGGAATCGTGATCTTCGCCGGATACGACAACGAAGACGAACCGACTCTCGGCGGCATCTACTCCGCTCCTCTGAGCCCTTCACCTGCCCTGCAGACCGTCGTTGGAATCGGCGACCCGGTGCCTGGAGAACCCGATGGCAGCCGTTTCAATCGCTTTGGTGAGGCGCTGGCCTTTGACGGCCGGTTTGTCGCTTTCTGGGGAGCCTGGGGATCGGAAATGAAAACCGTTGTCCTGCAGTGTGCCGCCGATGGCGAGAAAGACATGATTGCCGCCTGCACGAGTCTGTATCCCAACGGGTACGAGGCGAAAGTTCCGTTGCACCAGGGGGTGTTCGTGTACGATCTGTCCACCCACGCGATCACTGCCGTGGCCAAAACCACAGCGGAGTTCGACGACTTTCTCTATTGGGTCTTTTCCGGACGGCCGCCGGGAGTCGGTGGCGGCGGAGCCGGAGAAGATGTTGTTCCGGAGCCTCCGCGTTGGCGCTCTTCATCTTTTATTGCGGCTTCGGGTCGCGGCGGCGCCTCGTTCCAGGTAGTCTTTAAGGCACGGACGGGCGCAACCGACGGTATCTACCTCACACAGGGGCCCGACCCGACTCCTATCCTGACGGTCGTGGACACCACCATGGGCGGCGATGTGCTGGATCCTGAAGCGCCGTTCGGCTCCATCATCTCCACGCTCGGAATCGAACGCGAGAGTCTGCGGAACAACTGGCTTGTCCTCTCTGCGAGCATGCTGAATTCCCTCTCGTCGGAGAGCGGTGCGGGTATCTATCTCACGAACCTCGCCGCTCAGTGATTATCGCTGCCGTGGCGTCTTTGCCTGATGCGGGATGCCACGGCCGCGCTCAACCGCCTGCGAGCTGACATACAGCGATGGTTTGTATGGATGACTACCCCAATACAAACCATCCAGTAGTCATTTCCCGATGCGGAAGACGGGAATACCATGTCTTCGGCAGGAAGAGGGAATGCGGCCTCAGACCGGAATTCTCGCTGTAGTCGGCACGGAGGTATTTCCACCCGCCCGGAAGGCGGACGTACTTGTAGGCGTGCATCCTGACTGAGGGTAAGGTTTGGTACTGCACTTGGGCTTGCCACTGGTATCAAAGTTCTCCTCTCGGCGAATACCGAAAAAGGAGGAAAACTGAGTTTTACCGCTGGCTTCTCTCAGGAAGAAATCCTAAGCCGCTGATTCTAAAAGCTTGGTGCCGAAGAAGGGACTCGAACCCCCGGATTTGGCATCTCTTTCGATCAGCGAGACCTAGCCCGTATATGGCTGTAGCCATTGGGTTTACTATGGCATTTCATTCCAGCTGTTGCCAGCGGCTTCCAGTCGAGACAACATTGAAAACGGTGAAAAGTAGTAAAAAGTAGTAAAAAACGGAGGCGACACCGGAGGCCTCTGCTGCAGCGAAGCGGCTGTGGCTGGTTGCGCAGCGGACGCGCCGCTTCCCAGTTAGTTCCCATCCATGCCGACCTCGTGCGATCCACAACGGCTGGCTGATGTACCGGGCATGTAGAGATACTGCGTCGATTCGCGGCGATGTTCGTCGTCAGTGCATTGCGCTGCAGCTGACTCTCGCACGATTTGCGGGCAAGGCCTATTGCAACGCTGACATTGCTTCAAGGATCTTCGATATACACTGATCCTCAAGATAGAGGCGCAAAAGGGTGAACCTCGACCTATCGCCTTTGCCTTTTCCGCTCGCCGGGCGAACCCATTATGACCTGGCCCCGCCGAATGAAGGGAAGCGCGATGCCGGATTCCGATGATCGGAAAAAATACGCACCTCTTCGAGAGTACTTGGCAGCACTCCCGTCGACCACCAACGAAATAGAATTGTCGTTTGATCATGTCGCACAGATCGTCGGGGACACGCTGCCGCCCTCTGCTACCACATACCGCGAATGGTGGGCCAACCAAAAAGGCGGGTCGCGTTCGCCACACTGGCGCGCCGCAGGGTTCAAAGTCGATCATGCCGACCTCAAGCGGCAGGTCGTTCGATTCAAGCGCTTCATGCCTGTGACGGAACTGCCGCGCATGCTGACGTTGCAGGAAGCGGTAACGGCGGTGAATGAACGCGCACAGCAGCGCCCCTTCGGGGGCCTTTCCGCATGGCGTAAAGCTCACAAGGGCATGAAAAGCCTGCCCAGAACGCCGTTCTACTCCGGCCTGAGAAAAGACGACAGGGATTATGTCTTTCATGTCGGCGGCCTAAGCGAACTCCAATTCAATCTCGGCTTTGAGGATATGCGCGGCGTCACGATTTTTCGGCATGGCGTGGCCTTCTCTCTCCAAACGACGCGCGACATGCCGAGCATCGCACCCCTCAGACCAAAAATTGACCGTTTCAATGAGTTCCTGCATATCTACCCTGAAGCCTTCCAGGGCCTTGAAATGTGGAACTGGTCGAATGGTAGCCGAAGCGACAACTATCCCGTGGCTCCAATTCCCGACTCCCAGGTCAAGGACCAGACTTTTATTTTCATCGGCAGGTTGCAACCTGCTAACGCGATCTACGTTGGCATGATTCTTGATGATTTCGACGTACTCCTGCCGCTTTATGAGTTTGTCGAGGGCACCGCCACATTCCCAGCCCAGATCCCCGAGAGCCAGCGTAAAGGGTTTATTTGGTTGCCCGGGAACAAGACCCGCGCGACAAAGACGACTTTCGAGCGTTCAGCGCAGACGGTCGAAAAATCACTCCGACACAATCAAATCCAGTCCGCACTTTTCGACCATCTGGAATCGGTCCACGGAGGCAGAGTAAGCGGCGAGCAACCGACCGTCGATGGAACGTACATAGATGTGGCGGTGCATCAGGATGGTGAATATACCTACTACGAAATCAAGACCGGCCTGTCGGCGCAATCCTGTATCCGTGAGGCTTTGGGGCAACTCCTGGAGTACTCTTATTGGCCGGGCGCAGAGTCCGCCTCTCGGCTCGTCATCGTCGGCGAGCCGCCGTTCGACAAGAATGCCAAGGTTTATCTCGAAACCTTGCGGAAGCGCTTCTCGCTTCCGTTGGAATACCGGCAAATCGATATGAATTCAGGTCGCCTCGCGTGATGGCTCATGAGGCGTCCGAGCATCGGTCTTGCAATCTCTTGCGGGGTGCCGATAAACGTATCCGCAGAATATCAATTCGACCGGTCGGGTATTTGCGTTGTCGCTGTATGAGCGCATTGCCTGGGTAAGTGATTTTGGCTGAAATCGACAGTTGACAGGCCGAATCGGTTGGATCGCTCGATACAGGCCGACTTGTCGGGATCTCATCGATACGTTCGGGAGATGTCGTTCGGTAAAATTGAACTATGCCTCTGCTGAGCCCCATCGAAGCCGCGATGCAACTCGGAATCAGCTTCGAATTGCTGGAATATTTCCAGAAAAAGTGCCCCAAGAAGGGCGAGTCTCGGTTGTTAAAGGCCAAGATGGTCGATGGTCAGCCGCACTTCGACGAGGAAGAATTGGAGTCCTATCGCGTTTACCTGAACTCGCCCTGGCCCCATGAGAAGGGTAAGCGTCCCCCGATCCCCGACGCGATCAAAGAAGATAGTCGTAAGGAGTCGCATCTTGAATGCGCCATCTGCGGAAACGCCAACAATGGCGAAATCGCGCACATCGAGGCCGTAGCAGATACGCTCAACAACAGTCCTGACAATCTGCTCTACCTGTGTCCTAACCACCACACGCAGTACGATCTTGGCTACAAGCCCTCGAACAACATCACCGCTGAGACGGTAAAAGCCGCCAAACTGATGAAGCGAGCAGCTCGCACTCGCACCCAAAGGTTCGAAGCGAACACCACAAAGCTCTTAACCTCCATCACGAAAGCACTCAAAGCGCTTCAAGAGAAACTCACGCAGACCACTGATGCCGAAATGGTCCGTGCCTACGAGACGGAGACCCGGCAACTGATGGAATCCCTGCCGGCATTGGTCAAGGACAGTGAGGACGCTGCCCACAAGGATTCCGCAGGCGATGCTGTCGGAAAGCTGGCTCAGAAGATCGCCCCCAGCATCGTCAAGCACACGGCTGGAGTTTCGAAGCAGACAAAGCCGATGCAACTTCGAACCGCCGCCGAGAGCCTCATCTCTTCTCTCGACGATGCGCTCATCGAGCTTGATGAAGCGGATTGCCCACATTGTAGGGGAACTGGGCTCACCGGCCTCGTCGGCGATTTTTGTGCATTTTGCAAAGGAGACATGGTCGTCACGAAGGAGAAGGCAGCCTCTTACGACCGTTCCGAGATCGACGAAGTCCCTTGCCCTCGCTGCCATGGCAGCGGAACGACCGGACTCGCTGGCGACCTCTGCGCATTTTGCAAGGGGTCGTGCGTCGTGACGGAAGAAACTGCAGAAGAATACGACCCCGAGGACATCGACGAAGTTAGCTGTCCGCATTGCCATGGCCGTGGATTGACGGGGCTTGCAGGCGACTTTTGTATCTACTGCAAAGGCTCCTGCCATGTAAGTTCGGAAAAGGCAGAAGAATACGACCCCAACGATCTCGATGAAACTGATTGCCCACACTGCCATGGACGAGGGCTGACGGGTCTAGCAGGCGACTTTTGTATCTACTGCAAAGGCTCCTGTACCGTAAGTAGGCAGACGGCCGAGGACTACGACCCGGAGGAACTCGACGAAGTCGATTGTCCCCATTGTCATGGAAGTGGAACCACGGGCCGCAATCAGGTGTACTGCGCCTTCTGCAAGGGTTCTTGCACTGTGAGTCGGCAGGCCGCCCAGGAATACGACCCCGAGGACATTGATGAGGTCCGCTGTCCTCATTGTTGTGGCTCTGGTACACACGGTTTCAACCTGGCCGCTTGCAATCTCTGCAAAGGCGACTGCACCGTCTCACGCGATATTAATGCAGCCTACGCAAAAAGGCATGGGCGTCGGGACTGCGACTAAGGCTCAGCAGTACGTTTCGGACGAAATGAAGGTGCGGACAAGCGCACCGTTCGAAGGTATCCGCATGCCAGCCGCGTTAATCCGGAACACTGCCGTGTGTACCGGATCGAGAGCTCCTCATCGCGCCTTCAGGCTGTTGATCGAAGCCACATCGCCAAACCGCTCAGCGCCCCCCGGACTGCTGTCCCGCAGGTCGGGAACTTGCGCTATGAGCGGAGCGTCAGCGAAGTCTGGACGAGGCTGTATGCGAAACATATACTGGCCGTTCTCCTTTTAATGCTTCGAAAGGTCGCTCATGGGTTCGCTGGCGTCGTCTGTTGAAGGCAGAAAGGCTTTGCTCTCCGACCTGCAGAGCTTATACGACCAGCACAGGTTCCAGGATGCTTACCGTGGGGGGGCCGATTACTGGAACGAATCAACCGTGATCGAAGATCTTTCCGTCGAAGAACTGATCTTTGCGGGGCGGCTGGCGTCGCGGCTTGGAGGGCCTCGGCTGTCGAGATATCTCTTTCGCCAGGCGCGGGAGACGGAGCCCGCTCTGCCTGCGGTTCGCTATTTCACGCGCCACCTCGATGGACTGCGGCATTTGCTGCTTGACCAGCTTTGCGAGTTCGAGCGCCAACCGGATTTGGGCGGTGACGACGATCATCTGCGGGCAAGTTGGCTGGCAGGGCACGCCTATACCTATGCCGTGCTGCGCGATTTCCCGCGTTCGGCGGAACTGATCAAGCAGGCGCACACACTTTCACCGAATGATGCCTGGATTCTTTCGACGGAAGCGGATGTGCTCGGCATGGCAGATCGCTGGGATGAGTCCTGTCAGACTGCGGAGCGAGGGTGTACCGCTGATCCGGATTCTCCGTGGCCGCTTCTGAATCTGGCAACGGCGCTTCTAAACCTGGGCAGAATACGGGAAGCGGTGGACCGCATTTCCGCGGCTGCTGAGACGAGCCAGTTCTTCCAGGTTGTCCAGAGCGCCTGCTGGTACCAATGTGCGCTGGCGGAAACGCTCGAAGGCAATGAGCGACGCGAGGCGATAACAGCGGCGCGGCGGCTGGCGGAACGAATTCAGCCTCTGGCTCCCCTGGCCGACCGCGAGTTCAGGGCAGGGATGGCCCGCACCTGGCTCGATATTGCGGAACTCGCAGATGATCACACCTCGATGGAGCGCTGGGCACGCGAAGCTCGATCGCCCTTTCACCGCAAAGTGCTTGCACATCTGAAAGCAAATGCGGGTGGCAAACGAATCCGCCTGACGTACCAACGCAATATCCAGAAGCATGTGGAATGCGTGCCCACCAGCATTGCTTCGGCCCTATCGGCCACCGGCGTCACCCTATCTGTCGAGGAATTTGCCCGCGAGGTGACGTTCGGCGGAACCGCGGAATGGGCCGCCGCCGACTGGCTGCGAGAGAAGGGATTTCATGTCCGGTTCTTCGCCGCCACCAGCGACATCGCGACGCGGCTCATTGAGGCAGGCATCGGCTTCGTCGTCTCCTGGGACAGCGATGAGAGCGGTCATGCCGTTGCCATCACAGGAATCGATCATGCTGCCGGGACGGTGATCGCCCATGATCCTGGCTCCTTCCGCACAACTGAGTATTTGCTGACGAGCTTCGCCGCAGACTACAGTCCTGTGGGCGTGAGGGCGATGGCAATTGTGCCGCAGGCGCTGGCATCTGTGCTGGATCAGATCCTGCCAGATGAGGCCGCTGTCGCGGAGGCAGCACAGGCGCATCAGCGGGCGCTGACGCTGATGGGGCCATCCGCCGCCCGCCCTATCATCGAAGATCTGGAAGTCCGTTTCCCCAATCATCCGGGGATGCTGTATCTACGTGCCATTCAGCAGCTCGAAGATGGGCGCACGGGCAAAGCTCTGGCTGGCTTCCGCACCCTGCTGGAGATGTTTCCCCGATCATCGTCTGTTCGAGTGCGGCTCATCGGCGCCTGCCGCCAACTCGGCGACACTGCCCTGCTGAGGGAAACCCTTCGTTCCATTGTCGAGACCGGCAGGATTCCGGGCGTGAACTCGCAGAGCGACTGGGCAAGTCCCCATCCCCGGTACCTCTGCGACTATGCCGATCTGCTTCGTTTCTCGTCGGAAAGCCGAGACCGGGCAGAGTCGCTTCTCAGATCTGTACTGAGGAACAACTGGAGATCGGCGATTGCCTGGCATGTGCTGGCGGATCTTCGTTGGGCCACCCGGGCCGATGAAAGTGCGGTGTTGGCCTATCGCATTGCTTCCACCACCGCCGAGCACAATGAGCACTACGCCCGAGCTTACGCCGATGCGCTTGCGCGGACGAACAGGCTGCCGGAAGCGATTGCGTGGCTCCGCAGCCGCGCCCAAACTCTCGGGACCTCAATTCATGCGGTCAGCACATGGATCACGTATATCGACACGCTGGAAGACTGGGGAAACCCGGAAACCGCTCTCGAAAGCTGCCGGCAAGCGCTGAGCCGCTTCGGCGACTCTCCCTCGCTTCTCGTCTATGCGATTCCATTTCTGGCCAGGATGGGGGAATGGAACGATGCCGAGGAACAGCTCCAGGTTCTGAGCGCATCCCCGAGTCGTGGCTATTTCCACGAAGCCGCCGTCTTCTTCCGCCAGATGCGCGGCCAGACTGCCAGCGCGCTCGAACACGCGGAAGCCTGGGCAGCCGAGTTCCCCTTGTCCCTGCCGGCACGCAGAAGAGTGCTGGATCTCATCTCCGAAGTGCGCGGCGACAATGCGGCGCTCCAGCGCGCTGCTCAGTGGCTCCGCGGACGCCCGGAGAACGAGGATTTTGAGGAGCTTTTCTGTGATTGCTCCGGCCAACACCGGTGGAGAAAACTACGGGTTCTGCTGAAGCGGGTTCAGCGCAATTCGGATGATGCCTGGGGCTGGCGCGAACTGGTGTTCACGCTCATTCCTGTTTTCGAAATGGCGGATGATTCGCGCAGGCAAAGGCTCGTGCGTCGCATCGACAGCTATCTTGCGGAAGCCGATCGCGTTGCGCCCGAGGAAGCGGCAACCCACCGCACCCATGGCCGGTGGCAGGAGGCACTGGGAAGCTGGGAACGCGCCCGCAGCTTCTACATGGAATCGATTCGCCGGGACCCGGCGAGCGCATACGGGTATCAGCGTGCCTTTGACGTGGCGGCCCGCTCGTCCGATGCGGATCGCCGGACCATGTGGGCTGAGATGGAACCCTTGTGGCTGGCGAATTCCGGTCACCTGCCAAACTGCCTGGAATTGATGTCTCTGTTGAACGATGCCTTCGGACCCCGGGAAACAGAGGAGATCATCGCGCGCTGGCAAAGCCTTCGTCCGGAAGACCCGAACGTTCAGGAAGCACTGGCGGACCTTCTGCTGGAACATGGCCATGGCCGCTCCGATGCTCACCGGGCTCTCAACCTCCTCCGCCTGCTCGTCCAGCGTTATCCCTATCATTCGGGACTTCGGCTTTCCTTGGCGCGGGCTTTTCGCGCAACGGGAGATGATGCTGGTGCGCGTCAGGTCTTCCACGATCTGGTGCGGCGGAGACCAGACAACGTCTCCGCATGGATTCAACTCGCCTGGATCCAGGATCGGGAAGGCAATAAGGATGAGGCCCTGGATACCCTCAGACAGGCTCAGGAGCAGGCGCCACAAAGCACGAATCCGGTGGATGCTCTTGCTCGGATGCTGAATGAAAATCGGCGTTATGAAGAAGCCCGGCAAGTCATTCATGAAGGGTTAGGCAGGCTCCCTGAAAATGTGCGCATGTTCGAACGGGCAATTGCCCTGCTTGCGCAGAGCGGCGATGACGAAGCCGTCGTCGACGTCGCTCGACAGGGAGTTGTGGTATTTCCCGAGGGAGCCTACATGTGGCTGCTGCTGGGCCGTACGCTCCATGAGCATCCCGAGTTTGCCGCCCCGGGCGAAATCGAAAAGTGCCTGCGCCGCAGCCTGCAACTGAATTGGGGCCTCTTCGAGTCCGCCGACTGGCTGGCGGTTGTGCTGACGGATCAGCGCCGCTATGAAGATGCTATGCGGGTCATTACCGCCATTGAGAACAGATTGACTGACCCCTCGCCGGCACTTGGCCGTAAAGCATGGATCATGCGCAGGGCGGGATCGGCAAAGGAAGCCGTCACCGAACTCTCCTCCACGCTGAAGTCTTACCCCGGCTATAGCTGGGGATGGAACCTGCTGCTGTCCTGGATTGAGGAAGACAAGGAGTGGGACCTGGCAAAGACCCTTCTCGGTCCGGTTCCGCCACAGATGTTTTCGGAAGTCTCCTTCCGTCTCAAGCGCCTTCTCCTGCTGGGAAAAGCGAAGGCAAACAGCCCCTCACTGGATTCGGAATGGGAACAGTTGCTGGACGACTTCCCTGAAGACATTCCTCTGTTCCTGAACCGCTTCGATGCCCTTCAGGAAGCTGAACGCTGGGATGAAGCGGGCGTAACCCTGACCCGCATCGCCCCGCTTGCTGAGGACAATGTTTATGTTCTCGCTCGTCTGACCGACATTGACTGTCACCAGCATCATTATGAGCAGGCTCTGGAATCTGCCCTGCCCGTCTGCTTCGCTGCGGTCGAAGATTCAGTCTGGCCTGCTAATCGCGTCTGGGATGTCCTCAGCGCCGCCGGCAAAGAGGACGAACTGGCGAAGCGGTTTCGCGCGCGTCTGGACCAGTGCTTGCGGCCCACCCCCCGGGCACTGGTCCGTTATCTCCAGTGGATCGTGGATCAGGAAAGGCCGGGAGGTTTCTTTCGCGTTCTGCGCCAGACGCGGCTCCATCAGGTCACCCGCAAGGTGGTTGCTTTGGCAAGGCTCATTGAGCAGAGTCCCTGGCAAAGCGACTTTTCCTTCGCGGGCCTCTTTGCCACGCTCAATCAACATAGATACCCTCGGCTTGTTGTTCGCCTCTGGCGACAGCGCCCTGCTGGCCAACTCGATTGCGACAGCGCAGAGTGGGCCGAAGCCGGCCGCGCAATGGTCAATCTTGGTCAGAAGCGGAGCGCCCGGGAATTGTTCCGCGTTTGGCGAATCCGCCGCGGAGTGCCCATGTGGTCGCTTGCGAACTATCTGCAGTGTCTGTCTCGTTTCCGTCGGCGGGACCTGCGGGAGGTCGTCGTAACGTGCGCCGATGCGCTTGCGCAGTTGCCGCATGACCACTGCGCTCGTTATCTCACACTCATGCAGGCGGAAGCCTGCGCACTCATGGGCGACGAAAGCGGCCTTCTCACACTCTGGAATGATCGCAGAGCCTACTTCGGCGGCGAACTCCGCTCCGGTGAGTACTTCAGAACCGAGCTCAGATATTTGCTCTATGAAATCCCCGAACTGGCCGAAGCTCTGGAACGCGGCGACCGCAGAGCCTGCCGCAAACTCACGCGACGCCTGCGCCTGCAGCGACTGTGGAGCAAGAGCACACGCAGGACGATCCGCAGGGCCTTTGCCTGGCTCTTTCGAATCCTGATTCTGGTTTGGCTCATGGCGAGCATTTCAGGCATCCTCCCACGATGATGAGAAATGATCGATCCCGCTAATCGCCTCCGCAAGGTGACCACTACACGCGGGGGGGCAGAACTACTGATGGATAACGGAAATGAGTCGGATTGCGTAGGATGCCGCACATTTCGGGCTGCTGGGCCCGGAACCTGCCGCTGCCATCCGCCGCATTAAGGCGGTGAAACAGTTGGGCTCGCGCCTGTGAGCTGGTTGAGTACCAACCACGTTACGCTGCCCCTGGAGCCAGCCGACGGCGAGGATCTTCCCAGCATTCGTGACCTCGCCGTGATCGCTCTTCTGCTGGGATGCGGTTTACGAGCCACCGAACTGTTGGGTTGAGAGTGGGAGAGTTGCAGAACAGGCCGTGACATTGAGCTATTGCCGATTTGGTTGGACGGGCGGCCATGTGAGGACGGCATCCCCGAATGGGCTGGAGGTCAATCCTTATGAGCCCTCGTTCAGGCTGATGGCGTGTAAACGTTCTACACGCCACCTC
>DAHVZZ010000553.1:0-2978 GCA_027323785.1 Acidobacterium sp.
CTGCGCATCATCTACGGCCCAGAATATTTGTTGCCGGAGAATCTCGAACGTCTGCGCTCGCGCGGCGTCGGAGCAAAGCGCTCCCTGGCAAGCCGGGAGTTTGCCCTGGGGATCGAGGCGCTGGAGCGCTTCGTCCGCAAGGAACCGCTGCGCCGCACCCACGAATGCGCGTTTGGTGTGCTGGCGCTGGAGAGCGAGCCCGTCGATCCGCGCCTGTGAGCGGGCTCTGCAGGGCTTAATTATGGGATAGCCAGGGAATCAATAACCTTCCCTGGCTTATACGAGATGGGGCAGAAGGGGCCCATAACGTTCAATTCCCCGCCCCACCGATTCCCGACCCCACTGAGTTCCGATTTAGCTCTCACGAATCGTGGCGCAAGACAGGTTCCCGTGTTCTCAAGGTCCGTACGCAGAACTGAGAACGGAAGGAGAATTAGGCGGCTCTCTGCTCTTCGACGGGTGCCTCATTTTGCAGTCAAGTCGGAACAGTTTTGATGCCGGTGAGGGGAAGCTTGGGTACACTTTGGGTACAGTTTGGGTACACTTTTCGCGAACAAATAGCGAACCCAGCCGTAACCGACAGATTCTAAGGATGATACAGGTGGTGCCGGGAGGGGGGGTCGAACCCCCATGACCGCAAGGGTCGGCGGATTTTGAGTCCGCTGCGTCTGCCAGTTCCGCCATCCCGGCTTGTGCGTTGCGGCTGAACTTCCTCAGTATAGCCGGAATCAGCCGCTCTTCCCCATCCCGACTAAGCCGTCGCCAGCCGTGCCTCCGCGCGTCCCGGCGTGCGTTCCGCATTCCCCAGCCTCACGCTGACCACTTTCGAGACACCAGGCTCCTGCATCGTGACGCCGTAAATCATGTCGGCCGCACCCATCATGCGCTTTGAGTGGGTAACAATCACAAACTGCGTATCGGCTGACATAGCCCGCAGCATGTCCGCCAGCCGGCCGACATTCGTCTCGTCCAGCGGAGCATCCACTTCGTCCAGCACACAGAATGGACTCGGCTGATACAGGAAAATTCCGATCAGCAGCGACAAGGCCGTCAAAGCCTTCTCGCCGCCCGAGAGCAGCAGCACGTTCTGCAGCTTCTTGCCCGGCGGCTGCGCCACAATGTCAATGCCACTGTCCGCGATGTTCTCCTCGTCCGTCAGACGCATGAACGCCTGGCCGCCATTGAACAGTCTTCCGAACGTGGCGCTGAAGTTCTCGTTGATCCGCGCGAACGCCTCATCGAACTTGGTGCGCGAAATCTCGTCGATCTCCCGAATCGTCGCCTGCGTGTTGTCGATCGAATCCAGCAGATCCTTCCTCTGGCTCTCCAGGAACTCGTGACGCTGCGCCGTCTCGTTATATTCGTCGAGCGCCATCATGTTGACCGGCCCCATGCCCTCAAGCTTCTGCTTCATCTCGCGGCACGCCTGATCTTCCTGCGTCAGCATTTCCCCATCGATCCGCGTCAGCGCCTCATCTTCCCGCAGAACCGAAGCCTCCACTCCGAGATCGGCCACACAGCTCTCTTCCGCATGGCGAAGCTCGGCTGTCAGAGTCGCCGCCCGGCTGCTGCAGCCGCTGCGGGTTTCCCGCTGCACGTCGATCTCGGCGCGAATCGATTTCAGCTCATGTTCGACAGCGGCAATCTGCGAACGCAGTGCCTCGATCTGGCTCCGTGCTTCTGCCGCCTCCCGCTGCGCCGTCTCGCGCGCCTCAGCCAGCTGTCCGCGCGTCGCCGCCAGCTGCTCATTCTCGCGCGCCCGCTGATCCTGCTCCGCAGCCGCCGATGCCAGCTGCTGATGAATCTGCGCCACACGGTTTTCCAGCTCGCGGTGCATCCGCTCCACGCGCGCAAAGGCCGCCTCCGCGCCCCGCCGGCGTTCTTCCAGACCTGCCAGTTCCGCGCTTAGCTGCGCCGCTTCCTGCTGCGCCAGATCCCGAGCCGCACGCAGGTCCGCCACCGAACGCTGCGTCTCCTCAATCGCCGCTTCCGCAGAACGATGCTCGGACTCCACGCGCTGCGCCTCATCCCGCCGCTCTTCCAGCCAGCCTTCCTTCGCGGTGCGCGCGTCGCGGTTGCGCTCATTCTGCAGAGTCCAGTCCTGCAGCCGCCGCTCCAGCCGCTGCACTTCCATCTCCATCTGCCGCAGCGCCGCGCTTTGGTTCGCGCTCTCGCGCTCCGCCTGCCGCCGCTCTTCCGATTTCACATCGATCGTCCGCGTCAGCTCGGCGATGGTCTTCGTCAGCGTTGCCGTCAGAATCTCCGCCTGACTCAGCTCCCGCTCCACCACCGCCAGCTTCTTCTGTGTCTCGCGCAATTCCCTCTTTAGCGCCAGCGGACCTTCCGTGCCCGGCTTTCCGCCCGTCACCGTCACATTATGGAAGCACTCACCCGAAGGCGAGAGGAAAAAGGCGTTCGGATTCTCCAGCGCCAGCGTGCGCGCCACTTCCGAATCCGGTGCAACAAGTCCATCCCGCAGCTTGGGCAGAATCACTTCCAGCGACCGCCCAAACCCGTCCAGCACACGGATACAATTCCGCAGCGGCACCACAGAGTGCGTCTGGTGCGGCTGTATCGGCGCGTCGTCGCCCGCAAACGAAAACTTCGCCTGCGAATCTTCCGGATGCACCAGGAACGTCGCCCGCCCATCCACGCCCGTCTTCAGTAGCCGAACCCCTTCATGCGCCGAGTCCCAGCTCTTCACCACGATATAGTTCAGCTCGTCGCGGAGAAATTCATCCACCACGCTCTCGTATTCGCCGGTCACTTCCAGAAAGTCGGCCAGCGTCCCCACCGGCGCCAGCCCGCCATCCAGCGCCCGCGACTGGAACAGCTTCCGCACCGTATCCGTCGAGTAGCTGTGCTCGCGGATCAACGCCTCCAGCGAATTCCGCCTTCCCGTCAGCGTCGCATGCTCCGCGCGCAGCTGGTCAGCATGGCGCCGAGCATCTGTCTCTTCGGCGCGCCGCGCACTCACT
>DAHVZZ010000554.1:0-3991 GCA_027323785.1 Acidobacterium sp.
AGCAGGCGTCACGTTGTTTAATGTCGCCGTGGCTGTTGCAGTGGGCTGGCTCAGCGCCGCCGCAAAGTCGCCCGTATCCTCCGGCTCAACGATATCCGGCACACCATCGCCGTTCAGGTCAGCGATGGCCACACTGCCTGAATCGAAGCTCCCTGTGGACCAGATGGGAACACCTGCGCTGAAGGTGCCGTCTCCTTTGCCCAGAAGCACCAACCCACCCCCAGTCACCAGGTCAGGTATCCCATCGCCGGTCACATCCGCGACGGCAACCGCTCCGCTGATATACTCACTCACCTGCTGCGGCGTCTGAAAGGTCCCGTTGCCATTGCCCAGCAGGATCGACCCGCCGGCGCCATTCACACCATAGTCCGAAACAGCCAGATCCATCTTTCCATCGCCGTTCAAATCCGCCGCGGCAATCCCGCCAAACTGCACGCCCGTCCCGACGCTGACGGAGGAAGACGTAAACGTCCCGTTCCCATTCCCCAGCAGAATCGTGATCGTTCCATTGGCATTGTCCGGAACCGCAAGATCCGTGATTCCATCTCCGTTGAAATCTCCGGCGGCGATTCCCGCGGGCGACGATACAGCCGTGGTGGTCGCCACCTGGCTGAAAGTTCCATCTCCCTTGCCCAGATAGACGATCACTGAATTGTTGGTCAGCACCGCCAGATCGGCGATCCCATCCCCGTTGAAATCTCCGGTCACCAGCGCTATTGGAGCTTCGCTCAAAGTGATGGTGCTGGAGGTTGGGAAAGTGCCGTCTCCCTTGCCCAGAAAGATAGTCACAGTCTTTGCATCGATACTTGAGACGGCCAGATCGGGAATACCATCGTCATTGAAGTCAGCCACGACAATTCCCTCCGGGTTCTGCCCTGTGGCGAGCGTTGCCGAAACAGGATTGAAAGTGCCGTCCCCCTTACCCAGATAGATAGCAACGCTCGATCCGCTTAATCCCGAAGTGAGCGCCACATCCGGTATGCCATCGCCATTGAAATCCGCCGCTGCCATTGCGTTCGAGCCGTTATAGCTCCCGGCAATTGCATTTTCGACAAAACCAAGTCCCGCGGTCGCTGCGCCCAGGCTCGCGCTGCCCAGACTGGTGCTGCTGTAGCTGGTGTCCGGAAACGTCACCGTCCCCGTAGGTGCCGGCGCCGACGGAGAGTCGACGATTCCTGCCACAGTCGCGGTTAGAGTGTAGGGATTTAAACAGCATGTGCTTTGCATCGTCGTCACAGACGGGAACTGTCCCGTAACCGTCAGCGTGGCCACGCTGGAGGAACTACCCATCTCCGTATTCGTCCCCAGAAACACCGCCTTATACAGATGGCTGCCGATGCCTGGCCGAAAGATCAGGGTTGCTTTGCCTGCGCTCGTCAGCTGCGCCAGCCCCAGCCGATGAATGTCCGTGCAGTACGTCGCCGATGCGTCGCAGAATGCCACTTGTCCCGGAGTAACAGCTGCTGCCCCGGCCTGTACGCTGGCTGTCAGCGTCACCACGGCGCCGGAGGAGACGCTGCTGGCAGCGCTGCCACCGGAAGTCACAGTTATCGTGGTCGCAGTTGCATTCCTGGCCTGAGCGTGAAGGGCAGAACAAAAAAACGCCGCGGTCAACGCAAGGATTGCCGCACGAACAGAGGCAGAGATAAGAATCCGGCGCAACACATACAGGCACAAACGGGGCATATTCAACACTTTCAATAGCATCTTGCAGGTGGAGACACAGGAAGTTCTATGCTATTGCCCGCGGGATGGCTGGTCTGCTGTTATTTCCAGTTAGCCCGGGCTACAGAAAAGAAATCCGTGGTCGCGGAAGCGCCGCAAGTATAGCATGCGATCTGCGAAAGAATCCTGTGGGTTTTTCCTTCACTCTCCTGATACCGTTGGCATTCACCATTGGAGACTTCCGGCAGGGGTGGGAATAGGTCAGATTGAACCGTTGCTCAGGTTCCGCTGTCGAACTTAGGGTGAACTCCGCCGCGCGGGCCAGTTCGCTCGTCGTCCTGCCAATCGACTCTGCAATCGCGGATAGTGCGTCCAGACGGCAGGTGGAGAGTTCAACGAGACGTGAAGCTGTTCCCGGGTGCGGGCCGTGACGGACTGCTGCCGCGAGTGCGTGGAAACGGGCAGAGGCTCGCCATCCGGGGCGACGCAGCAAGCTAGTCCAGATCACCGGCCACCACCGTCAGTCCTGAGCATTTGGGAGGTGGCAATGGAACCGTTGAAGCAGTCATCGATCGACTGGACCTACTCCATTCTTCTGCGACGGTGCATCGAGATGGCGGATGTGCACCTACGTCGATCCGCAATCTTCAATACACCGCTCGTGGCGCATTTAACCTTTGGCCGGCAACGGAACCGTGATGGGCTGGCCTCTGTAGTGAACGACGACATCCGGATGCTGGTCAGGATTCGGACCCACACCGTGGCCGGGCCGCACCACTTCGATACGGAGAGTGTAAGTTTTCCGCATACCTGGGAAGCTGCCTGCCCGTGGGCCGATGACCAGGGTGCGATCACGATCGTTCCAGCGCATGGGAATCATGCTGTACTCACCGTGCTGGTATCCGTATCCGTCGCCCGCGTCTTCATAGAGCCGGAAGCTGGCGTTACGCCCGGGATAGATCCGAATCTCCATAGGGTTCTCCGGCTCCGCTGTAGATTGAATCACCGGGCCGAGCACCAGGATGCTGCCCCGCTTCACAAAAACCGGGATCTGGTCGAGAGGCGCCTGGGCGGTGACGACGTGTCCGCCCTGGAGCGACAGGCCGGTCCAGAAGTTCGTCCATCCGTCTCCGGCCGGCAGCGTCACCCGCCGGGAAGTGGCATCTTTTCGCGTCACAGGACTGACGAGGAGGGACTTCCCGAACAGGAACTCGTGACTGACGTTGCGAAGCGCGAGCTGGTGCGGATATTCAAAGGGCAGCGCGTTGATGATCGATCCTCCCTGGCTCGTCACGTCCCGGTCGGTGGAATAGATGTAGGGCAACAGCCGGTAGCGCAGTTTATCGAACTTCAGAATGGTCTTTTCGGTGGCCGGACCATAGTTCCACATCGCGGTTTTCGATTCCCAGCCGTGTACGCGGAAAATCGGAGTGAACGTACTGAATTCGAACCAGCGAATGAGGAGCTGATGATACGCCTTTGACGTGTACTGATTGGCAGGCCGGAAAAATCCGCCGGTGTCGCTGGTCCAGTAAGGGAATCCCGACATGCTGAAACTGAGGGCGTCAGGAATTTGCCGTTTCAGGGTGAGCCAATTCGCCGAAATGTCTCCCGACCAGGAGATGGTGCCGAGTCGCTGCTGCCCCGCGAACGCGGAGCGCGTGAGAATGGCCACGCGATTGTTGGGATCGGTCGAATGCTGGCCGTCCGCCACGGCCGTCGTCTCATAGAGAGGATAGGCGTTGCGGACAAAAAGTCCCGGCCCTAAGTAGGTGCTGCTTGTCTTCAGCGGGTCGCCTTCCGGTTCCGATGCATCGAGCCACCATGCGTCCACGCCATCCTTAAAGAGCCGTTTGTCCATGTCCGCCCAGAACAACTTGTCAGCTCCTGGATTGAACATATCCACCCAACTCTCGCCGCTGTGGCTTTCTCCCGGTTCGGCGCTCTGGGCGTTGTTGCGCAAGAGGTAATTATTCTTCCTGAACTGCTGGATGACCTGAGTCTCATTTCCGAATTTTGCCCATACCGAAATGGCGAAGTGAAGGTGCTCGCGATGCAGTTCGGAGATCATCTGGGCCGGGTGCGGGTAGTATTTCCTGTCGAAACGCATGGCGTTCCAACCGTACTTGCCCCAGTACTGCCAGTCCTGAACCATCACATCCACGGGGATCTTCTTTGCGCGGAACTCGGAAGCGACCTGAAGAAGTTGCTTCTGGCTGGAGTAGCGTTCTCTGGACTGCCAGAAACCAAAGGCCCAGCGTGGAAGCAGCGGTACAGCGCCGGTCTCCTCGCGATATTCCGCAACAACCTGATTGAGGCTGGGGCC
>DAHVZZ010000564.1:0-5783 GCA_027323785.1 Acidobacterium sp.
TGGAAGACAGGGTGCTTCAGTCACCTCTCTGAATCCACAGGCTGCAGGGCCAGACGTTGGTGTTGTCGAGGGTGGGAGTGAAGACTCTGAGGGATTCAGGAATGCGGGTATAGCTGTTTTGCCAGGCGGGAAAGGCCTGGCGGATGATCTCGGGATGGAACTGCTGCATGGCGCTGGAGGACCAGACGACTTGCCAGGAGGTGTTGAAGGAGAGGAAGGCTTCGATGAGGTATTGCTCGCCCCAGAAGCAGAAGTTGGTAATGACGAACTTCTCCGGGTAGTCCAGAGGAGTGAAGATGTCGTGGAAGTGGACGAGGACGCCGGGAGCGAGGAGAGGGATGATGCGGAGGCACTCCCAGAGGACGTCGCTGTCGATGGAGACGACATGACTGGAGTCGATGAAGAGGATGTCGCCGGGGCCGAGGGTGCGGAAGATGTCCAGCGGGACCTGCTGAACGGGGAGGCTGATCAACTGAGTGAGTCCGGGAAGGGCGGCAGTGAGGAAGGGAGCCGGATGGGGCTCGATGGAGGTGAGTTCGCCGGGGGCGCCATCTTCGGCATTTCTGCGGAGGGCCGCAGTGAGCAGGAGGGTGGTGTTGCCGCCTCCGATTTCGATGATGCGCTTTGGGCGGCGATGGCGCACGAGGGACCATGCAACTTCAGCGTCCACACGCTCGAAGAATCCATTGTTGAAGTGAAACTGGAAGGGATCGGCCGCTGCTTCGGGAAAGGTCCATTCGGCGGCGTAGGGCAGCATGTCGGTGTAGACGCGCTCCATTTGTTCGCGAAGGCGAAAGTCGAGGCCATCGCAGGGGCGGCAGGCTCGCCAGTTTTTGCCGCGGAAGGAACTGAGGGTGGGGATGGGGAAGTAGAAGTGGGACGGGGTAACGCTGACTCCGAGGCCATCCTGCAAAGCCTGAAAGATGGAAGAGAGAGTAACGCGGAGCCGGGCGTTTCGCGTGATGCCGTTCAAAGGTACACCTCGAGTTGCTGAGATTTTCGTCCCGAGCAGGAGCCTATGAGCAATCGCAACTCTAAGGTGGTTAGAAGGAGGCCGGAAGGAATGGGCTGCCTATATGGGGCCGGGGGGAGGGTCATTTCCGGGTTCGGGGGAGGAAAGTTACCGGGCAGGAGCGTCAAACGACGCCATGAACAGGGGTGGTGTTCAAGTGCACCGGGTGACCTGCTGCGCACGCACTGGCCCGTTACCGTTGCTTCCTTCCGGACCTGGCGGGGTTGGCGGGATTGCGTCGCGCAGGACCCGGCACACTTGTGATGATAGCACTCGGTGAGGGTGCGCCGGAGGGCGGGGTTTGTGGATTGCGAAAGGCAGCCGATAGAGTGAGATTCATGCGGATGAAAAGGACGGCGAAGTGCAGCGCGGCAGGAGTTGCGGCGGTGCTGGTGGGCATTGCGATTCTGGCAGGGTTGACGGCGGGGCGGCGTTGCGAGGCGGAACAGACAGGCCGGCAGACCCAACATTCGGCGGCGGATTCGACGGTGCGGGCGCTGATGGTGAGCGATATTCACTTCGATCCGTTTCACGATCCGGGAAAGGCGAAGCGGCTGCTTGCGGCGCCGGAGAGCGAGTGGGCGGGGATTCTGGCGAGTCCGGCGACGGCGGAGGCGGGGGAATATGCAGGGCTGCAGAGGACGTGCCATGCGCGAGGGATGGATACGCCGTATTCGCTGCTGCGGTCGAGCCTGGAGGCGATGCACGAGCGGGATGGGCGGCCGAAGTTCATCACGGTGAGCGGGGATCTGGTGGTGCATGATTTTGTGTGCCGGTACCGGCATCTGCTGGGGACGAAGGAGATGCCGGAGTATGGGAATTTTGTAGCGAAGACGATTGCATTTGTGGTGGGGCAGCTGCGGGAGGAGTTTCCGGGGACGCCGCTGTATGTTTCTCTGGGCAACAACGATACGGGATGCGGCGACTATCGGATGGATGCGGGGGATGCGTGGCTGAAGTCGGTATCGTGGCTAATGGCGGAGGGGGTTCCGGCGAACGAACAGGCGGAAGTGCGGCGGGAGTTTCGAGTGGGTGGATATTACAGCGTGCCGATGGCGGGGCTGCGGCGGACGCGGCTGATTGTGCTGAACGACCTGTATCAGTCGCCGTATTACCGGACGTGCGGGGGAAAAGGTGATCCGGTGGCGGCGAGCGCGGAGATGCGATGGCTGGGAGAGCAGCTGGCGCAGGCGCGGCGGGCGGGCGAGCAGGTGTGGGTGATGGGGCATATTCCGCCGGGGGTGAATGCGTACACGACGGTGCGGCGGCGGATGAATGTCTGCGGGGGACAGAAGGCGGATATGTTTCTGCATTCGACCCGGCTGGATGAGCTGCTGACGCAGAATGCGGGGGAGATACGGCTGGCAATTTTCGCGCACACGCACATGGACGAGATGCGGCTGATTCGGCCGGAGGGCGCGGGCGCGGATACGGCGGGGGTGCTGGGGCGGAGTGTGGCGATGAAGCTGGTGCCGTCGATTTCGCCGGTGGACGGGAACAATTCGTCGTTCATGGTGGCGGAGGTGGACAGGCGGACGGCGACAATGCGGGATTATCAGGTGTACGAGGCGTCGAACCATACGGGCGTGGGCACGAGGTGGCGGAAGGAGTACGACTATGACCAGACGTACCACGAGAAGGCGTATTCGGCGGCGGCGCTGGGGCCGCTGGTGACGGGGTTCGAGAAGGACAGGCAGGGGAAGACGGCGGCGAGTTCGGCTTATATCCGGTATTGGTACAAGGGGCAGAAGGGCGAGGGGCTGCGGCTTTACTGGCACCAGTATGCGTGCTCGCTGGAGCATATGACGGCGAAGGGGTATGCGGGGTGCGTTTGCGGGACGGGGAAGTAAGCCAAAAAATCTGGCTATAATATTTCCATGGATGTGACGACGGGAGACGCGAAGAATCGGCTGTCGGAGCTGATCCGGCTGGTGGAAGAGGAGCGGGAGACGATTGTGATCACGCGGCATGGGAAGCCGGTGGCGCAGATCGGGCCTGCTCCCCGGCAGCACACGCGTCCGCGGCTGGGTGGGATGAAGGGGCGAATCCGGCTGCTGAAGGGCTGGGACGCGCCGGTGGATCCGGATCGGTTCATGCAGGGAGAGCTTTGAGCGGCTATTTGCTGGACACGAATGCGGCGCTGCTGGCGCTGGCGGATCCGGATCGGCTCTCGAAGGCTGCGCGCAAGGCGATCTCGGCGGGACCGAATGTGTTGAGCGTGGTCTCATATTGGGAAGTTCTGCTGAAGAGCATGAAGGGCAATCTGGACGTTGGCGACCCCCGGATGTGGTGGCGCGATGCGCTGGATGAGCTTGCGGCGCGGGCGCTGCCGCTGAAGCCGGAACATGTGGCTGGTGTCTACCTGTTGCCGGGAATTCACAAGGATCCGATCGATCGGATGCTGATTGCGCAGGCGATTGCCGGAGAGATGCAGTTGGTGACCACAGACGAAGCTGTCAGGGAATATGCTTCGGCGGGGTTGCGGGTCCTGATCTGAGTGACGGCCGAGGGCGGAAAGCGGGGTTGCGCCCATCCCTTAAAATGAAGAAGTGAAGGAAATACTGCAAAAAGAGGCCGTGGTGGCCGGAGCCGTGGAGAAGGTGCGTCCGCGGGTGGGATTTGTGTCGCTGGGGTGTCCGAAGAATCTGGTGGACAGCGAAGTGATGATGGGTCTGCTGGATCGGGCGGGTGCGGAGCTGACTCCGGAGGCGGAGACGGCCGAGATTCTGGTGGTGAACACGTGCTCGTTCATTGACAAGGCCAAGCAGGAGTCGGTGGACGCGATTCTGGAGATGGCGCAGCTGAAGACGGCGGGATCGGCGAAGAAGCTGATCGTGGCCGGATGCCTGGTGGAGCGGTATCGGGACGAGATTCGGAAGAATATTCCGGAAGTGGACGCGGTGATCGGGACGGGCGAGCTGGAGGGGATTCTGGCGGCGGCCGGGCTGGAGATGCCGGCGCCGGCTGCGGATTCGCCATTCAAGATTCTGACCGGGAGCGCGATTCCGACAGAGAGCGGCGGCGCGGAGGTTCGGCTGGGCGTGGAAGGCCAGGCGGGGACGCATCGGAGCCAGAGCCGGGGCGACTCGGGGTTTCGAGCGGAGGGCGACCGGCGCGAGGAGCAGGGGCGGTTTAGCCGCGAGACGTGGGATGGGGCGGGAGCCCAGCTTCCGCAGTATTTGTACGACCACACGACGCCTCGGCTGCGGACGACGAAGTCGGCTTCGGCATACATCAAGATAGCCGAGGGGTGCGACCATCCGTGCAGCTTCTGCGTGATTCCGAATCTGCGGGGGAAGTTTCGGTCGCGGCGGTTTGAGTCGGTAGTGGCTGAGGCCGAGGCGCTGGTGGCGGAGGGCGTGCGCGAGATTACGCTGATCGGGCAGGACACGACGTGCTATGGCGAGGACCTGGGGCTGAAGGACGGGCTGGCGGAGTTGCTGGACCGGCTGGCGCAGATCGAAGGGCTGACCTGGCTGCGGTTTCTGTATGCCTATCCGAACCGGATTACGGGCAGGCTGCTGGAAACGATCGCCAAACACGAGAGCATCTGCAAGTACCTGGATGTGCCGCTGCAACATGCGTCCGGGCCGGTGCTGAAGGCGATGAAGCGGGGCGGCGGGGCGGAGATTTTTCTGAAGACGCTGGAGAAAGTACGGGCGGCGGTGCCGGGGATCGCGCTGCGGACGTCGTTCATTGTGGGATTTCCGGGCGAGACGGACGCGGATTTTGAGGCGCTGTGCGATTTTGTGGCGGAGGCGCGGTTCGACTGGCTGGGCGTGTTCTCGTATTCGGATGAGGAAGGCTCGGGAGCGTTCGAGCTGGGAAAGAAGGTCCCGAAGCGGGTGATCGAACAGCGGCGGAAGGCGCTGATGAAGCTGCAGAAGGGACTGAGCCGGAAAGCGAAGCGGGAGATGGTGGGGCGAACGGTCGAGGTGCTGGTGGAAGGCGAGTCGGAGGAGACTCCGCTGCTGTGGGAAGGACGGACGCAGTATCATGCACCGGAGATCGATGGGACGGTTTACCTGAACGACTTTGGTCCGTTTGAGGCGCTGACGCCGGGAAAGTTCTATCGCTGCGAGGTGACCGAGGCGCACGATTACGATCTGGTGGCGCGGGTGATGGGCGAGGCGGGCGAAACGAAGGCTCGGGAAGCGGAAGCGACGGGAGTGGGAGTATGAGCGGCAAAGCAAAGGTTCTGCGGTGTCCGACCTGCCGTACTTTGGTGACGGAGAAGGACGAGGATTTTCCGTTTTGCAGCGACCGGTGCCGGAAGATCGATCTGGGGAAATGGGCCAGCGGGGAATACAGGATTTCGTCGCCGGTTCTCGACCCGGAAGTTATGGAAGGGCTGAGCGAGGACGCGCAGCGCAACAGGAACGATGAAAACTAGATCGCCGATTACGGAAGAGTCTTTTCCCGCGGGCTCGATCTATCTGGGGCCGCGGACGAAGTGGGCCTGGCTGGTGGCAAGGTTTTTTGGAGCGGGGCAGATGAAGCCGGGGCCGGGAACGTGGGGCTCGGTGGTGGCGGCGCTGATCTGGTACTTCGGGCTGCGAGCCGCGCATCTGAACGGATGGGCGGCGGTGGCGGCAACGCTGGCCGGCGCCGCAGTTGCGACGGCGGTGGGGATTCCGGCGGCGAGCATCGTGGAGCGGGAATCGGGCCGGGAAGATCCGGGGTACGTGGTGATCGACGAGGTCGCGGGACAGTGGCTGACGCTGGCCGCAGCCACGGTGGACTGGGGCCATGCGCTGCTGGCGCTGGTGCT
>DAHVZZ010000569.1:0-4417 GCA_027323785.1 Acidobacterium sp.
CGCTCGTCTACGTCATCATGAATTTCGCCGTGCTCCCGCTCACCCGCGTTCCGCATGCCACCGCGGCCATGGCGCTCTCTTCGCGGATCAGCGGGGTGCTGGCCCTGCTCTTCTGCATTGGGCTCACCGTTGCGCTGCTCACGCGCCGGGAAGCCCGGCGGGAAGCGGCGCTCCAGCCCACTTCAGATGTGGCAGCTTAGCGCGCCGCGCTTCTCCAGATACTTCTGGTGGTACTCCTCGGCGCGCCAGAAGGTCTGCGCCGGAACTACCTGCGTCACGATGGGCTTGCTGAAGCGCTTCTCCGCCGTCAGCCGCGCAATCGTCTCCTTCGCCGCCGCTTCCTGCTCCGGCGTGTGGAAGAAGATCGCGCTGCGGTACTGCGTGCCCCAGTCCGGCCCCTGCCGATTCATCTGCGTCGGATCGTGCAGCGCAAAGAACGCGTCCAGCAACTGCTGATAGCCAATCTTCTCCGGATCGTAGTCGATCTCCACCGCCTCGGCATGACCCGTGGTGTCGGTGCAAACGTCTTTGTAGGTGGGATTCGCGAGCGCGCCGCCCTCATATCCAACCGCGGTGCTCGTTACGCCCGGCAGTTGCTGAAAGCGCGCTTCCACGCCCCAGAAACATCCGGCGGCAAATGTGGCTTTGGCCATGGAGACCTCCGTTATTTTGGATTGCGGCGGGCTCTTCCGGGTTTCAGCGGCCGCTTCGCTGCCTTTCCTGGAGCTGTTTTCCTGCCGCCTGCCTGGCCGGAACGCTCGCCGGCACTGCGCGGCGACGTCCGCGATGCGCCGCGTGGCGCAGCGTTCGATGTGTTGCGCCGGACCCTCGGAGCTTTCCCGGGTCCCGGAAGCTTCTTCGCCGGCCTGGCGCCTTTGCCCGCCGCGGCCTTCTGCAGCAGCGCCACTTCCTCCGCGTCCAGCTCCCGCACCTTGCCCGGCTCCAGATCCAGCACCAGCGGGCCGTAGCCCACGCGCCGAATCTTCTCCACGTGATGCCCGATCTCCTCGAACATCTTGCGGATCTCGCGGTTCCGGCCCTCCGTCAGCACCATCTCGTACCAGGGATTCTCGGCTTCGCGCAGCAGCCGAATTCGCGCCGGCGCCGTCATCACCCGGCCTTCGTTGTGGCGAGGCTCCGCGCCCGGTTTTTTGATCTGGCTGCCCCGGTCGATCATCACCCCGTGCCGCAGCTGCTGCAGCGCGGCTTCTGAAGGCTGACCGCTCACCTTCACCAGGTAGGTCTTTTCCACCCGCGCCGAAGCCCGCGTCAGCGCATTGGCCAGCGCGCCGTCGTTGGTCATCAGCAGCAGGCCCTCGCTGGTGTAGTCCAGCCGTCCGACAGGGAACAGCCGCTCGCCGCCCCGGACCAGGTCCATCACGGTGGGCCGGCCCTCCGGATCGCTCACCGTCGTGACGTAGCCCTTCGGCTTGTTCATGACGAGGTAGCGATGTTTTTCCGCGCCGTGCAGCAGCTTGCCGTCCACGCGGATGTGGTCGCGCTCCGGATCGGCTTTTGTGCCCAGCTCGGTTACGGTTTGCCCGTTCACCTGCACCCGTCCGCCGGCGATCAGCTCCTCGGCCTTCCGGCGCGAGGCCACTCCGGCCGCTGCCAGAATTTTCTGCAGTCGCTGCAATCCCGCGTCCGACGCAGGTTCGGTCATGATTGCTCCTCGACGGGCGCGGTCTCGTCATCCAGCGCCTCGGTGACTCCGTCCGCCGCTTCGCCGGCGATTTTGTCCGACGCAGGTGTGCCTTCCGCCGCGGACTCTTCTTCGGGACTCTCGTTCTGCGCAAACGGCAGTTCCGCCTCGGAAGCCGGTTCTTCGGCGGCCGCTTCCTGCTCGGCCAGCTCGCTGGCCATCTTCTCGAATTCTTCGATGGAGGGCAGTTCGTTCAGATCCTTCAGCCCGAAGCGCAGCAGAAATTCCCGCGTCGTCTTGTAGAGAATCGGCCGCCCGATCACCTGCTTGCGCCCCTCCGTCGTGATCAGCTTCCGCGCCACCAGTGAGCCCAGCACGCCGCCCGAGTCCACGCCGCGAATCTCGCCAATCTCGGGAGCCGTAATCGGCTGCTTGTAGGCGATCACCGCCAGCGTCTCCAGCGCCTGCAGGGAGAGCTTCATCGGCGGTTTCAGGCTCTTCACAAAAGCCCGCACGGCGTCGTGATACTCCGCCCGCGTGGCCATGCGGAAGCCGCCCGCGACCTCGCGAATCTCCAGCCCGCGCTCCGACGCGGCATAGTCGGCCATCAGTTCGTCCACCACGCGGCGCACTTCGTCGCGCACCTCGCGGTCGCGCTGCCGGGCAGCTCGTTTCTCGTCTTCCTCAGAGGAAGCGGCCGAGGCGACTCCGTCTCCGGGTGCGGTCTCGCTTGTTTCCGGTGACGATTCCGGCGGAGCGGCATCAGGCATCGTGTCCGCCGCTTCTGTCGTCGAGGCCGGTTCCGGGCCGACGGACGCCGATTCAACTGCGGCTGCGGCGGCCTCCGAATCCTCGCTGGCGTGCTCTTCCGCCGGCGCCAGGCCGTCTTCCGTCGGCACGGCTTCGCCCTCGGCGGCCACAGGGCTCTCCGATGGCGTCGGCTCCGAGTCCTCGGGCTGCGTCGCGCGCTCCGCCTCGGCTCGCGCAGCTTCTTCGGCGGCCATCCGCTCGGCGCGGTTTTCCAGCGCCTCTTCGCGGAAGATGGCTGACAGCTGCGCCAGCGTCACCGGCTCTTCGGCGGCATAAATTACGGCTTCGATTCTGGCTTTCAGACTCATCGTTGCGTGGGACTCATGTGCGCCGGCTCAACTGCCTCGGCGCTCCTTTCGATACTACAGAATTACGGCGGGAGAACGCGTCCTCAGCTCCAGTCGTCCTGCACGTTCAGGCGCTCGTTCATCACCTGCTCGAAGCCTTCGTTCTTCTTCACAAAAATCTCGCTGAAGCCGCGATCCTGCCGCAGCAGCACCGCCTGCAGCCGCACCAATTCCAGCAGAGCCAGAAACATGGCGATCACCGCGCCGGTCGTTCGCGTGTTGGCCAGCAGCTTCGAGAGCGGCACCGGCCGGTCTTCCATCATCAGCCGCCGCCGCACGAACTCGATCATCTGCCGCACCGTTATGGCGTCTTCCTCGACGTTGAGGATGGGCCGGTTCTTCGCCCGTTCCAGCACTTCGCGGAAAACGCGCACCAGGTCCAGCGTGTCCGCCGCAATCTCCTGTTCCTCGTCGCCCTGGGTTTTGCGGAACTCGCGCATTCCCGGATTCGTCCAGGTGGCCTCTTCCAGCTGCCGCTTCTGCTGCAACATCTGCGCGGCCGAGCGAAATCGCTCGTGCTCCAGCAGCTTTTCCACCAGCTCGTGCCGGGGATCGTCGGCTTCGCCCTCCGCGGTCTCCGCGGGCGAGCGCGGCAGCAGCATTTTGCTCTTAATGTGGATCAGCAGAGCGGACATGTAGATGAACTCGCCCGCGACGTCCACATCCGTCGCCTTCAGATGCTCCACATAGGCGAGAAACTGCGCCGTGATCTTCGCGATGGGAATGTCGTAGATGTCGATGTTCTGCTTGCGGACCAGGTCCAGCAGCAAATCCAGCGGCCCGTCATACACCTGTCCGACGGTGACGGAAAAGGGAAACGCCGAATCCTCATCCCGGTTCCGGAGCTTGTTGTCCTTCGGCTTCTCGTCTTTCGGCTTGTCGTTCTGCGGCTTGCCGGGCTGAGCGGGACCGGCCTGGGCCGCGGGCGCGTCAGACGCCGCCTCCGCCACTGCGCCAGGCTCCTGCGTTACGGCCACCGTCTCCGCGTCCGCCGTCGTGGGAGCAGCCTGCGCCGTCGCCTGTTCCTCCGGCTGCTGGTTCTCCGCTCCGGTCGCCTGCTCTTCGCTCATTCGGTCTTCAACCCCGCCAGTCCCATGGCTTCGCGGACCTCGCCCATCGTCTGCTCCGCGCGTATCCGCGCGCGCTGGTTGCCATTTTCCAGAATTTCCGTCACCAGGGCGGGCTTCTGCTCGTCTTGCGCGCGCCGTTCCTGGATCGGCGCCAGATGCTCGACAATCGCGTCCGCCAGCCAGCCCTTGCACTCAATGCAGCCGATGCCGGCCGTCGTGCAGCCCTCGTACACCTTTGCCATTGTCTCCGGGCTGGAAAATATCTTGTGCAGATCTCCCACCGGGCACTTGTCGGGATTCCCCGGATCCTTGCGCCGAATCCGCGCTGGATCGGTTACCATCGGCTTCAGCTTCGCCCGAATCTCCGGTTCCGGGTCGCTCATCAGGATGGTGTTCCCGTAGCTCTTGGACATCTTCCGCCCGTCCGTCCCCGGCAGTTTGGGCGAAGGCGTCAGCAGTACCTGCGGCTCCGGCAGAATCTCGCCCGAGTTCGGCGTCGGACGCGGGTAGAAGTTGTTGAAGCGGCGTGCGATTTCCCGGGTCAGTTC
>DAHVZZ010000605.1:0-3882 GCA_027323785.1 Acidobacterium sp.
GTGCGAGTGCGCTGACGTCATGTGACCTTTGTCAGTGTAACGGAGGGGATTGGGTAGCCTGCGGACAGCCTGTCAGAGGCCTCAAGAACGATGCGGCAGAGCCGATAAAGGGGGGAGTTGCCTCATCAGAAAGGCCGGAAATTGCCCAGGGCCATAGCAGGGCGAGACCGGGTGCAGGTCCATGAACGATCCGAGCAGGAGTCTGAACGCAGGAAGAGCCGATCTGCCAGCGAACGCGATGCCATCCCGCTTTTTGGGACGCCAACCCATTGTGGACGAGCAGTGCCGGCTCTTTGGATACGAACTGCTGTTCCGCCCCTCGGCCGACAATGCGTTTTCGGGCGACCCGGAGGACGCTACCCGCGAGGTGCTGGACCACTGGCTGATGCTGATGCCGGAGCAGGAGGACATCGCCGTATTTGTGAACTGCACGCGCACCGCGCTGGTGGAAGGAGTGGTCCGACTGCTGCCTCCGGCGGCAACGGTACTGGAGATTCTGGAGGATGTGCAGCCCGATCCGGAACTGCTCCGAGCCTGCCGGGCGCTGAAGAAGCAGGGTTACAGGTTTGCCCTGGACGATTTTGTTCCGCTGCGCTCCAGGGAAGCGCTGCTGGAGTTCGCTGATTTTGTGAAGATTGATTTTCGCTCATCATCCCGGCGAACCCGTCAGGAAATCGACAGGTTTCTGGCCGGGGGGTGGGCGCTGCGCATCGCCGAGAAGATAGAGACGGAGGCGGAGATGCAGATGGCGCGGGAGGAAGGCTGTCTGCTGTTCCAGGGGTACTTCTTTTCGCGCCCGATGCTGGTCTCGTCCCGATCGCTGCCGCAAAACCGGCTGGTGTATCTTCGACTGCTGGCGGAGCTGAATGAGGTTCCGGCAGATCTGCGCAAGGTGGAATCCCTGGTTCTTTCCGATACGACCCTGTGCTATCGGGTTCTGCGGCTGGCGAACTCAGCGATGCAGGGGCACGCCAGCGTGGTGACGACCGTGCGGGAGGCGCTGCTGCTGGTGGGAGACGACGCGATGCGGCACATGGTCACGGTGGCGCTGGCGGGCGTCCTGAGCGGGCATCGGCCGGCGCCGCTGGTTTCCATGGCGCTGATCCGCGCGCGTTTTTGCGAACTTCTGGCTCCCTCGCTTTCGCTGCAGCCGCAGCCGCTTTACCTGCTGGGAATGCTGTCGCTGCTGGACGTTCTGCTGGAGAGCCCCATGCCGCGCGTGCTGAAAAGCCTGCCCCTTTCGTGCGAGATGAAGTCGGCTCTGATGGGCGAAAACAGCCCGCTGCGGCCGGCTCTGGAGCTCATACGCTGTCTCGAAGCCTGCGAATGGGAGAAATGCGAGTCCATCCGGCAGGCCCTCGGATTACAGGAAAGCGAGACAGCTGCCATGTATGTGGAAGCGGTACGCTGGTCTTCGCAGGCACTGGCGCGGTAGGCAAATTCCGCGAGAATCTGCACGGCGAAAGAACGGTTCTCTATAATCGGCACTGATGACCAGCCTGCGCACTGCCAAGCGGTTCGTGTTTCCGTTGCTTGGGATATGGGTGCTGCTGTACGCGTCGTTCTCGATGGTGCGGCCTCCGCTGCTGGATGGCGCCGACGCACTGAGTGCGGAGATCGCCCGGGAGATGCTGACGCGTGGCGACTGGGTGACGCCTTTCGCCAACGGCATCCGCTACGCCCAGCACCCGCCGTTGCTTTACTGGACGATCGCCGCCAGCTTCAGCGTATTCGGGGTGAGCGACTGGGCGGCTCGGCTGCCGATCGCACTGGCGACGCTGCTGCTGTTCGTCGCGACCTTCTCTCTCGGGCGCCGGATCTTCCACTCCGCTGCCGCGGCCTTCTATGCAACTCTGGCGCTGCTGACGTCTTACGGAGTCTTTCTCTTCGGGCATTTTCTGCTGCGGGACGTGTTCCTGTGCCTGTGGACCACACTCGCCATCAACTGCTTCTTTCGCTCGCTCCAGCAGAAGAAGCACAAACTGAGTTCGGCGCTGGGATTTGCGGCGTGCTGTGCGCTCGGCGTCCTGACCCAGGGCGTCGCCGGGGTGATCTTCCCGGTCGCTATTGCGGTTTTGTACCTGGCGTTCACTCGTAATCTGCGCCATCTGCTGAGCTGGTACCCGGCGGCGGGGATTGTGCTGTTTTTCGCGATGGTGCTGCCGGTCCACATTGCGGCAGCGATTGCTTCGGGGCACCTGAGAGTCGCCAGCCTGCTGCCGCCGATGACCGGGGGCCGGGTACCGCTCTACATTTTCTGGCCGCTCCTGCTGCTGTGGACGATTCCCTGGTGTGCGTTTTCCATTCGGGCGCTGCGCGTGGGCGCGTCACCGGATCCGGAGCATCGCCGCGAAGCGCGGCTGCTGTGCGTGATCTGGATTCTGGTGGTTCTGGTGTACTTCAGCTTCTCCGCACGGCTGGAGTTCAATGTTCTGACCGCGCTGCCGCCGATGGCGCTTCTGGCCGGTGGATGGCTGGCCGAAGACGAATCGCTGCCGCACCATCAGGGGCGGGTTGCGGCGTGGATTCTGTTTCTGGTGGGAATGTGCTGTGCGGCCGTGGTGGCGTATTTTCTGTTCGCGGCTCCAGGGGTGGCGCCGGGAGTGGACATTGCGACGCTGCTCCGTCCCGATTCCGGCCAGCACGCGGTCTTTTTCGGGTTCTTTCTCGATCTGACACGGGCCGCCATGGGGGCATTCAGGGGCCCCCTGTGGGTCGTGCTATGGGCTTTGCTGGTTGGCGTAACGGGAGGACTTTGGTTCCGGCTGCGCGATAACGCCAGGATGGCCAACTGCTTTCTTGCAGGCATGACGATCGCAATCCTGATTGCGGCTCATCTGGCGCTGAATACTTTCTCTCCCGTGCTATCGTCGGAGATTCTTGCCGAGGCGATTAAGCCTGAGGTTCAGCCCTCCGACAAGATCGTGGTGAATGGGCAGCTGGAGCAGGCGTCATCGTTTGTGTTCTACCTGGAGCGCCAGGCGCTGATATTGAACGGCAACACCGCGCACGCGGTTCCCGGCTCCGGCCTGTTTGTGGACCAGGCGGATGTGGCGAAGCTGTGGACCGGACCAGACCGGGTATGGCTGTGGAGCACCGACGCCACGCTGCCGCAGCTCCCGAGCCCGGTGTACGTGATCGGCCGAAGCGGGGGCAAGGAAGTCGTGAGCAACGAACCGAACTCAGGCGGAGCAGTGTTCTAGGGCCTGCTACTTCTCAAAAGCAGGGGTGAAGTCGATGGGATGCGCGCTGACGATCCCCTTTCCCTCTTCGACGGTGATGAACTGATCGGCCGCCACGTTCTTCAGCGACTGCTTTAATCCGCTGGGCCAGGCAATTTCGACGTTGACCTTCTTATTGGGGGATGGCTTGCCGAGCCCGAAGGTGAGCGGAAATTCGCTCTGCGAAAGATAGCTGGAGCCGGTCTTCACCATTTCCTCCATCTTGTGCCCGTCGGCCATGGTGACAGTCACTTCGGCTCCGATGGCGTCGCGGTTGGAGCGGGTTCCGATCAGCTTCATGCGCAGCATATCGTTTTCATTGCCATTGTTGTTGCGGAGCAGCACGGCGGGCCCGTTGTTCACATTGACGGCTATGTCGAGATCGCCGTCATTGTCGTAATCCAGATAGGCCGCGCCGCGAGCCACCATCGGTTTCTGCATGGCCGGGCCGACATCATTGGAGACGTTTTGAAATTTGCCATTGCCGAGGTTACGGAAGAGCAGCGGCGGTTCGGCGTAGTGCAGCGAGGGCTGAACCACGCTGATGTCATCGGCCACGTGTCCGTTGGCCGCGAACAGGTCGGGCCAGCCATCGTTGTTGTAGTCGAAGAAGAACAGGCCGAAGGTGAGAATATTCTGCGAGGGCGCGGAGAGGCCCGCA
>DAHVZZ010000616.1:0-8699 GCA_027323785.1 Acidobacterium sp.
GACGCCATGCTGCGCGCCGAGCTGATGCGCCGCGCCCGCCTCAGCGGCCTCGACCAGGCCCACCTCGCCGCCCACGCCGCTCGCGTCGCCGCCCGCCAGCAGGATCCCTGGCAGCTGGTCGCCCGCCTCGCATCGAACCTCCTGGCGGAAGATCCAGCCGGAGAAGCCCTATGACCCAGATCGACCACATCTGCATCGCCGTCCGCAGCATCGCTCAGGCGCGCCGCCTCTACGAGAGCCTCGGCCTCGCCGTCATCCACGAGGAAACCGTCGAGCACGAACAGGTCCGTACCGCCATGATCCCTACCGGCGAATCCCGCATCGAGCTGCTGGAGCCCACCGCCGATACCTCGCCCATCGCCCGCTTCCTGGCCAAACGCGGCGAGGGCCTCCACCACGTCGCCCTCCACGTCGACAACATTTCCCTCGCCCTTGAAACCCTCAAAAGCCAGGGAGCGCGCCTCATCTCTGAAGAAATCCAGACCGGAGCCGGAGGCCATCTCTACTTCTTCGTTCACCCCTCCAGTGCCGGAGGCGTCCTCCTCGAAATCTGCCAGGATCCGGTGTCCGATGTTTAGCCCCTCTTCCGCATCTCATCCTGAACGAACGCGAAGCCACAGGGATGAGCCTGGCGGCTTTTTCCGGCGCAAGGGCCTCGCGCTTCTGAAAGAAGGGAACAGATGCTGATCTTTTCCATCGATACCTGCGGCCCTCTCGGCTCTGTGGCGCTTGCTCGTCTCCATGACGCCCGCCTGGAGATCCTGGGCCAGACCGAGCTGCCCGGCAAGACCTATTCCGTCCAGCTCGTCCCCGCCATCCGCGATCTGCTGGCCGCGGAGAACGCCGCGCCCTCGGGCCTTGCCGCCATCGTCGTCGTTAGCGGACCGGGCAGCTTCACCGGCATCCGCATTGCTCTCGCCGCCGCCAAGGGGCTTGCCGAGACTCATGCCACGCCCATTCTGGCCGTCTCTCGCCTCGCCGTTCTGGCCCACAAGGCCGGCGTCGAGGCCGCCGCGCTCGATGCCTCCCGACACGAGTTCTACTTTGGCGCCTACGCAGCCGAATCGGGAGAAGCTCTCCTCTCCGGCGAAGCCTTCGCGCAAAAAGCCGCCGCCCTCGCCGCCGATCTGGCCGTCTGCGAAGACTCCGCGAAGGCCGTCGCTCCCTCCGCCGTTCTTGCCGATCCGCCCACCGCAACCGACGCCCTTCATTTCGCCCTGCCCCGCATCCTTGCCCGAGCCTTCGACGATCCGGTCACCCTCGACGGCAATTACCTGCGTCGCTCCGACGCCGAAATCTTCGCCAAACCCACATCCAGGCCGGCGACTTCCGCTTCCCCAAAGACTCAGCCGTGAGCTTCGCCCTCCGCTCCCTGCAGTCTGACGACCTGGACGCCGTCCTGGCTCTGGCCGCCGCCTGCCCGGAAGCGCCTCGCTGGCAGCGCTCCGACTATCAGCTCTTCACCGGCCCCGCACCTGAAAATACGCCGCTGCGGCGTCTTGCCCTCGTTGCCGTCTCCGGGCCGGAGGTTCTCGGATTCGCAGTCGCCACCCTGCTGCTCGCCAGTCCCGAAGACGCGCCGGAGGAGAACCGCTGCGAACTGGAGTCCATCGCCGTCCGTCCTGACCTCCGCCGCCAGGGCATCGGAAACGCCCTTCTGCGCGCCGTCCAGGCCTGGGCCGTGGAGAGCGGCGCTCGCCTTCTTACCCTCGAAGTGCGCGCCTCCAATGCTCCCGCGATCAGGCTCTACCAGCGCTTCGGATTCGTCCACCAGGCGCGGCGGCCGCGCTACTACGCTGATCCCGAAGAAGATGCCCTCCTCATGAAAATGGACATAACCCACCGCTCTCCAGGCACCTCATTTTTCCACCATCAAACCGGTTGAATCTGGAGCTTCCACGGTGCTAGCGTTATACGTCTCACGGAAGTGAGAGAACTCGACCGGCGAAACCGTAAGCCGGCTCCGCCGGAAATTCCATCGCGGAGGTGTGGTCTATGGATCTGGAAGCAATTGATCTGCCGGATAGTGAAGCAATACGCCACCTGGAAGAGCAGCACCGTCACTATTCGGAGGAACTGGAATCCCTGCTTCAGAAACCCTGGCTTTCCGAGGACGATCAGCTCGAGGAAATCCGCCTGAAAAAACTCAAACTCCGCGTCAAGGACCAGATCGCCCTTATCCGAAGCCGATCTCGATCGTTCAGCGCCGCCTGATCGCTCTCTGCTCTCCATCATTTCAAGGCTCGCTACGCACTGCCGCGCGGTTCAGCGCGGTGGTGCGCGGCTGAGGACGGCAATTTGAATTCGCTTGCCGCCCTTCGGCAGGTTTTTGTGTTTCCCCGCCCCCGCTCTAGAATGGAAACGACGACCTGCGGGCGGCGAAGTCTTTTCAGACGCTTTGCATGCGGCAGCCGCTTCTTCCGCGATTGAAGGGAAAATCCTTCAGCCCCGAGACGGATCGGCGAGTTTCCGGCGATTTCCGCCGTGGAGGTTGTGTCCTTTTCAGCATGGTACGTGACGGATATTTCTATGGACTGGCGCTGATCGCCGTCGCTGTTGCGGTCGGACTCTTGACTGGGTACTGGACGTGGGCTGCGATCCCGCTGGTGCTGGCGGCCTTTTTCCTCTGGTTCTTCCGCGATCCCGAACGCGAGATTCCCCAGGAGCCCGGACTGGTCGTTTCGCCCGCCGACGGCAAAGTGACCGAAGTGGCTCGTATCTCCACGCCTTCCGGTCCCCGCCTTCGCATCAGCATCTTCCTCAGTGTCTTCAACGTCCACGTCAACCGTTCCCCCGTTGCCGGAGTGCTCACCGAAGTCCGCTACCGGAAAGGGAAGTACCTCAACGCCATGAACCCCGCCTCCGCCGAGCAAAATGAGCAGAACCTCGCCGTGGTCGACTGTGCGGAAGGCTACCAGGTTTCGTTCGTCCAGATTGCCGGTCTCCTCGCCCGCCGCATCGTCTTCAACAAGCGGCCCGGCGATCGTCTGAAGCGAGGCGAGCGCGTGGGGCTCATCAAATTCGGCTCCCGCACCGACATCATCCTGCCTGGCCACGCCGAGCCTGAAGTCGAGGTCGGCGACCGCGTTCGCGGCGGAGCCAGCGTGATTGCCGTTATCGCCGCTCCGGAATCGAAGCCGGAATTCGACACAACCGGTGTGGAGATGCTGGTTTGAGCGACTCCGGAAAGGTCATTCCCGGAGAAGAGCCGCGCCTCAGGCGCCGTCCCCGCGGCATGTATCTGCTTCCATCCATGTTCACCGCGGTGAACATCGCCGCGGGCTTTTTCGCCATCACCCAGAGCCTGGAAGGGTCCGCTCTGGAGCCGCATCATTTCGACTACGCGGCGCTGGCCATCGGTTTCGCCATCCCCTTCGACGCCCTCGACGGCCGCATTGCCCGTCTCACCAATACCGAGAGCGAATTCGGCCGGGAACTCGACTCTCTGGCCGACGTCATCACCTTCGGCGTTGCGCCCAGCATCCTGGCCTTTGCCTGGGGATTCCGCTCGCTCCCCATGTCCATGAATCACGACCTGCGGGTCAAGATGCTGCAGCTCGGAGCGTTCGTTTGTTTCCTGTTCCTGCTTTGCGGAGCCAGCCGCCTGGCGCGGTTCAACATCAGCACCAATCCCGTTCCCAAGAATCCCGGCCGTCCCGGCCGCAAGTACTTCGTCGGCATGCCCATTCCGGCCGCCGCCGGACTGATCGCCGCAGTCGTGCACGGATTCGCCGGCTGGCCGATCTTCAACGCGTGGGTTGCGGCCGTCTGGGCCGTCCTGGTCGCCTTCGTCGGTTTTCTCATGGTCAGCACCTGGCGCTTCTGGAGCGGCAAGGAGATCAACCTCACCGGCCGGCAGCCTTTCCGCTGGATCGTCATCCTGGGAGTCAGCATTTACCTTCTGGTCTTCTTCTCCCGTGAAGTGCTGCTCCTGCTCGCCTTCGTCTACATGTTCTCCGGCGTCATCGCTCGTCTTGCCTACTCGTGGCAGCGTCATCGCCGCCCGCCGTCGATTCCCCTTCCACCTGCATAAGGCCTTTTTGAATGACCGATCCACTGAAAATCGCGATTATCGGTGCTGGCTCCCTGCGCGGCAGGGAACTCAATGACGCGCTTGCCGACTCACCCTTCGGCGGCGCGGATTTCCGTCTGATGGACGACGAAGCCGAACTCGGAACCCTCGAAGCCGTTGGCGACGAAGTCACCTTCATCCAGCGCATTGAGCCTTCTTCCTTCGATCGCATCGATTTTGCCTTCTTCACCGGCAACGAGGATCTGACCCGGAAATACTGGAAGGCGGCATTGCGCGGCGGCGCCAGCATCATCGATCTGTCGGGCGCACTCGAAGGGGAGACCGGAGTTCTGGTTCGCTCGCCCTGGGTGGATGAGCAGCTCCCCTCGCTCCGCGCCGGAGCCGTTCCCGGACTCGATACCCGCGCCGTTGTTCCCGCCCAGGCCGCCGCTGTCGCCATGGCGCTCATGCTGGGGCGCATCGCCAGCGTCGGCACGATCCGCTCCGCCTCCGCCACAATCCTGGAGCCGGCTTCGGAGTACGGCCGCGCGGCCATGGATGAGCTGCACCAGCAGACCGTCAAGCTGCTCAGCTTCCAGGATTTGCCTAAACAGGTATATGACATGCAGGTCGCCTTCAACGCCACGCCTGCCTTTGGCGAATCCGCGCGGGTGAATCTTGCCGCCAGCGAATCGCGTATCCGCCGCCACTTTGCGGCTCTGGCTGGCGAACGGCTCTCCGCCGTCGGCATCCAGCTCCTGCATGCGCCTGTTTTTCACGGCTATGGAATGTCGCTCGCCGTTGAACTCCAGCAGCCCGTCCCGCTCGATCAGGTGGAAGCGGCGCTGGCCGGCGACCACATGGAGGTCGTCACGGCCGAATCCGATCCGCCGACGAACCTCAGCATCGCCGGGCAGCCGGATATTCTCGTCCGAATTCGGCCCCAGAACGAAAATGACAAGAAGACCGCGCGCTTCTGGATTTGGGCCGGCTTCGACAATCTCCGTTTTGCCGCGCTGAATTCCGTCGCCTGCGCTCTGGAACTCCGGCGTCTCCGCCCGAGTGGCGAAGTGCAGTAGCTGAAGCGCCTCAGCTCTTTGTCGTTCCCGGCCGGCGGGTCTGTTTCCGGGGGATCGCATCGCCGGGCGCCGGTCCCGTCGACCGCCGCACGACCAGCGACGGGCGCACGCGGAACTCCCCGCCTATTCCGCCGTCCTGACGAATGTTGAAAAGCGACCGGAACGCCAGGCGCGCAATCTCTTCCCTGGACAGCCGCACCGTCGTCAGCGCCGGTTGTGTGAAGGCGCTGATCTGGATGTCGTCGTAGCCGACCAGCGAAATATCTTCCGGCACGCGCAATCCTCGTTCGTGGATCGCGCCCAGCGCTCCAATCGCGGTCATGTCATTCGAGCACAGCACCGCCGTGGGGCGGCGTTTGGCCTTCAGCAGCCTCGCCATGGCCTCGTGCCCACCATCGACCTGATGATTTCCCTCTTCCATCAGCTCCGCGCCGATCCTGCGCCGTTCCAGGCATCCGACAAACGCTTCCCGCCGGATCTGCGCCGAACGCAGCATTTCCGGCCCCGCAATAAAGGCAACATCCTGATGCCCCAGCTCCACCACATGCGCGACCGCGTCGCTGACTCCGGCCGCATAATCCACCACAATGTTGCTCGCCAGTCTGCCCGGGGATCCCGTATCGAGAAAGACCAGCGGAATCTCGCGCTCGTGGAACTCCACCAGCAGCCGCTCATCCATCTCCGAGGTCATGATGGCCACGCCATCCACCTTGCGCTGCAGCATGCGGCTGACGCACATCTCCATCCTTGCCGCATCGTAGCTGGTGTTGGCCACCAGGACTTCCTGGTCGTGCTGCACCGCTACATCTTCAAAGCTCTTTACCAGCTCCGGAAAGAACGGATTCGTAATGTCCGAGATGATCAGTCCATAGAGCCGGCTGCGTCCTGACCCGAGCGCTCGCGCCCAGGTGTTCGGATAGAAGCGCAGCTCTTCGATGGCGCGCTGGACCCGCTCCTTCGTCTCCGGTGTCACCTTGTCCGAACCGTTGATCGTCCTCGACACCGTCGCGGTTGAAACTCTGGCCCGCCGCGCAACTTCCCTGATATTCATAGGCGTACTTTGACAGGAAATCCTTCAAATTCGATTCCGCACCAACAAGGGTAACTGTTTCTCGCGCGGATTGATTCAGATATGAGAAACCAGGCCTGGTTGAATCCCGCCCCGAGTCCACTGTTTATCCGCCGGACAGCGGATAAACAGTGGAGCGATGTGCCACGCATCGGGGCCGGTCAAGTGATTCATTCGTTTACCACACCATCGTTTCCACGGACTCCTCGGGCATCGTGACCGCGACTGAACGGCCGTGCCAGAGAATATCGAACTTCTTCTCGAAGTTGCCGGTGTTGGAGACAATCAGCACGTCCTTGTGATCCGGCGTGAGAAAGGCAACCGTGTCCAGTTGCTCCAGTGTGCCGGAGCCGACGCGGATGGAGCCGGGCGGCACAAACTTCGAGGCATGCGCAAGGACATACCACGCAACATTGCGGTGGACGTGATTGCCGTCCAGTGTGAGCGCCCCGTAGCACTCCGTGCAGCCTCCGTGGCTGGTGTGCGGCCCCGCATTCGGGTCTGCGGCGAGATTCCAGAGCAGGACATTGCGCGCCCAGTTGCGCGTGGAATCGATCACGACGCGCTGGACCGGCTCATCGATGCCAAGGCGCTCGGAGTGGGGTGGTTCGGTCACCGACTGCTCCGTCATGAAGATGCCTTTGCGCGGGTAGAGGTCATGGACGCGAGTGAAGGTCGCGGCCGTGCCTCCGTAAAGATGGAAGGCCGTGCCGGCCACATAAGGATTGGCGGCCGGATCGGCCAGGATGCTCAGCGGATAGGAAGGCACGTCGGGATTGTGGTCGTAGACCTGGATTTCTGTATGCAGCCCGGCGGTGCGCAGATCGGGGCCGAGATATTTCGCGATAAAGGTAGCTTCCTCCGGAGCAAACATCACCATGCTGGGCGTGTTCTTGGGATTGAGCGGCTCGTTCTGCACGGTGATCGCGGTGAGGTCGATGCCTTCCGCGCGCATGCCCTGGAGATAGCGGACGAAATAGCGCGCGTACACCGCATAACTGGAGGGCTTGAGTTGGCCGCCCCTGAGCGCGTCGTTGGTCTTCATCCACGCGGGAGCGGACCATGGCGAGCCGAGGATCTTCATGTGCGGATCGATCGCCAGAATCTGCTTCAGGACCGGGATAACGGTATGAGCGTCGTTGGCAAGAGAGAAGTGGGTCAGGGTGGGATCCGACTGGCCCGCAGGCATGTCATCGTAAGTGTAGGGGCGCTCGTTCATATCGGACGAGCCGATGCTCACGCGGATGTAGCTGACGTGGATGCCGGGACCGGTGGGAGCGAAAATCTCTTTCAGCAGCGCCGCCCGTGCGCTGGGAGACATCGCCATGAGCAGGCGAGCGCTGCCGCCGGTAACTGCGAACCCAAATCCCTCCATGGTCTGGTACTGCTCCATGTCATTCACCCTGATCGTGGGCAGAGTGGCGGCCTGGGAGGTGAACTGCATCGCGGGTTGCGGCGCCAGCACGGCGGAGCGGGTGCTGGTCGTCAGCCAGGAGCGAACTTCCTGAGCACGAGAGGTCGGAGCAGCAAAAAAGCAGAGGAGGCAGAGCAGGAATAGCGAAGGGATTTTCATAGGGCCTTTCCTTCAGCAAAATCTGAACGGCGATTTTGCCGGCGCAAACAGGCTAATCCTCGCGGCCCCCGTTTCACCAGCAGAGAGATCCAGGCCGCCGATGATCGATTCTGTTTCCCGGATGCAGCTGGCGACGAAACTCACCTCTGCAATAATCGGCCTATGCTGGTTCTGGCCTCTGCATCTCCGCGCCGTCGCGACCTGCTGACGCAGGCCGGATATACGTTTGAAATAGTGCCGGCCGACGTGCCGGAGGATCTCCATCCCGGCGAGCAGCCGATTGCGTATGTGCTTCGTCTTGCCCGCGAAAAGGCCAATGCGGTCGCCGCATCTTCGGCGTTCCACAAACTTGCTGCCGGCTCGCCGGCCCCGCCGCTGATCCTCGCAGCGGATACTACCGTTGTCGCGCCCTCCGGAGAAATACTGGCCAAGCCCGAGGACGATGCAGACGCTGCCCGGATGCTTCGCCTCCTGTCCGGCTCCACGCATCAGGTCATCACCGGAGTGGCCCTGCTCGTTCCCACTCCATCCGGCGCGGCCATGGAAGTCGCCGCCGAAGTCACGCACGTCACCGTGATGCCGCTTTCCGACGTCGACATCGCCGCCTATATCGCTACCGGGGAGTGCCACGGCAAAGCCGGGGCCTACGCCATTCAGGGACACTTCGCCCGCTGGGTCCCGCGCATCCACGGCTGCTATTTCAATGTCGTGGGATTGCCTCTGTCGCTTGCCTGCGGCATGATCGACGCGGCCCGGACGCGCACTGCCGCGGAGCCTGCGGCCGGGTCCATGCTCTTTTCACGCTGAACACCGCTCCATCCCGTTCCGTTTCAGCCCGCCCGGGGAGATTTCTTCGAGTCCTCCGGCTTTTGCGCGCCAACCGGATTCTCCTCCGGCGGCGGTGGCTGCGGCGGACCAGCCAGCACCAGCCCCAGAACGACCAGCAGCGTCACCAGGAGCAACCCG
>DAHVZZ010000628.1:0-8891 GCA_027323785.1 Acidobacterium sp.
CCGCGCGCAGGCCGCCATCGTCCACCACGTAGCGCACGATGTCTTCGTCAAAAAGGGCCTCTCCGTCGAGTACAAGGTAGGCACCATGATGGAGCTTCCCCGCGCCTGCCTGGTCGCTGACAAAATCGCCGCCGACGCCGAGTTCTTCAGCTTCGGCACCAACGACCTCACCCAGACCACCTTCGGCATCTCCCGCGACGACGTCAATAAGTTCCTGCCCGCCTATCTCAAACAGGGCATCTACAAGCAGGATCCCTTTGCCGTCCTCGATCAGGAAGGTGTCGGCACCCTCGTCAAAATGGCCACCAACAAAGGCCGTTCCGCCCGTCGCGATCTCAAAGTCGGCATCTGCGGCGAGCATGGCGGCGAGCCCGAATCGGTGAAGTTCTGTCACCGCTCCGGCCTCGACTACGTCTCCTGCAGCCCCTTCCGCCTGCTCACGGCGCGTCTCGCCGCAGCCCAGGCGGCCATCGAGGAGCAGAAGGCCTTCAGCCCGGAGATTCGCTCCGGCGGCTCGAAGTAATGGAACCCGCTCCGGCGTCCACCCGGGCGCCGGAGCGGCGCTCCTTCAGTCCAGTTCCTTCAGTCGAGGCTCACCATAATCTTCGTAAAACGGCCCGGCTCCGCGCTCCACGCCTGCAGCAGCTCAGGAGCTTCCGCCATCGGCGCCACCAGGCTGATCGCATTCCGCACTGGAAACCGCTTCTCCTCCAGCATCCGAATCACCTGCCGGAAATCCTCCGGCTGCGCATTCCGCGCCCCCAGAATATTCAGCTCCTTCTGCACGAACAGCCGCGTTTCATACGTAACCGGCTCCTTGGCATAGCCGATATACACCACCCGGCCCGTAAACGAAACCAGCTCCACCGCGGCTCGAAACGTCTCCGCCCGCCCCACCGCTTCGATCACCGCATCCGGCCCGTCGCCGCTCGTCAGCTGCTGCAGAAACTCCGCCGCGTCCTGCCGCGTCGTATTGATCGTGTGGGCCGCCCCTGCTTCGCGCGCAACGGCGAGCTTGGCGTCATCCACGTCAATCGCCACTGTTCGAGCGCCCCGGAAAGCCGAAGCCGCAACCGCGCCCAGCCCCACGCCGCCGCATCCGAAGATTGCCACCGTGTCTTTGTCCGTTGCCTGCGCCCGCGCCACCGCGTGCGCCCCAACCGTCAGCGGCTCCACCAGGCAAAGTTCCTCCAGCTTCAGATCCGCCGCGTACAGCTTCTCCACGGGCACCGAGATATATTCCGCCAGCGCGCCGTCGCGCTGCACACCCAGCGTCTGATTGTTCCTGCACGCATTGTTCCTGCCGTTCCGGCACGCCGGGCAGGCCCCGCAGCTCGTGTAAGGCGAAAGCGTCACATCCGTCCCAACTCCGAGCCCAGGCTGCCCCGCATCGATCTCCACAATCGTCGCCGCAATCTCGTGCCCGGGAATCCGCGGAAACGACACCAGAGGATTTCTCCCCCGATACGAGTTCAGGTCGCTCCCGCAAAACCCAATCCGGCGCACACGCAACAGCGCCTCACCCGGCTTCCGCACCGGCTCCGCAACTTCCTCCACCCGGACCTCTCCCGGTCCGTGCATCACCACAGCTTTCACAGCGATCTCCCCTGCACAGTATGCTTCTCTTTCCCGCGGCGCACGCTGGTCGGCGCCGCCGGCTCCGCTTTCCGCAGTGACGACGTCCGCGCCACCAGCGCCGGATCGAGAACAATCCTCACAGGCTCCGGCCGCGCCTTTGAAGCAAAAATATTCAGCAGAATCGCCGCCGTCTTCTCCCCAACCATCTGACTTTTCTGGTCGATGCTGGACAGCGGCACACTCAATGCATCATCGTAATGCAGATTTCCGCATCCGATGATGGCAATGTCCTCCGGAATCCGCAGACCGGCTTCCAGAATCACCTTCATTGCGCCGATCGCCAGCGGGTCGTTGAAGCAAAACACAGCGTCCGGCCGCAGCCGCTCCCGGAGCAGCCGCCGCATGGCCTCGGCCCCGTGGCTCTGGCTTTCTACCTCCACCGTCGAGCCAACCACCACCAGGTCCTCGGAATACGGCAGCCCGTTCGCGGCAAGCATTTGCCGGTACCCCTCGAAACGGCGCCTTCCCGTGCTGTTGTTTCGCCCCCGGATGTGCGCAATCCTCCGGCATCCCTGATCGATCAGGTGCTGTGTGGCCAGCCGCCCCGCCGCCTCGTCGTCCATGCCCACAAAGTTGGCCGTCACCCCCGGGCAATCCCGGTCGATCAGAATGTACGGCTGCTCCATGCGATCAATCTGATCCAGCGTCCTGGCGTCAAGTCCGCTGGAAGCAATCACCAGTGCGTCCAGCCGTCGCGCCAGCAGCGTTTCAATCTCCCGCGCTTCCAGTTCCGAATCCTCTTCCGAAGCGGAAATGATCAGCGAATAACCTTCCCCACGGACCGCCGCTGACAGCGCCTTCGCAATCTCCGCAAAAAACGGGTGCATCAGATCGGGTACCACCAGCCCAATCAGATAGCTCCGCCCCGTCACCAGGCTCCGCGCCAGAACGTTCGGCCGGTAATCCAGCTCCTTCACTCGCTGCAGCACCCGTTCCCGCGTCCTCTCCGCGATGTCCGGATGGTTGCGCAGCACCTTGGAAACCGTGACCACCGAGAGGCCCAGCTCCCGGGCAATGTCTTTCATGCGTACCGGCATAAATCGCACTATACAGAGAATCCCCTCCCGCTTGCACCGCCCCGGAAGTCCCGTTCCCGCTCTCGCCGAGCCAGCCCCGGCGAAGCACAGGGCCACTCTAGGCCCCGGCAATCCTCAGGATCGTCAGATTTCAGAAAGTGAAGGAGAGTCCGCCCTCGATGCACCGCGGCGACTGCGCGAAATACAGAGTGCTTCCGTCCCGCGAAAGGAACGGCCGGTATCCCTCGGCCAGCAGGTTCTGCACATTCACCAGCGCTTCCACCCCGTTCGGAATCATCCGCCCGAACCGGATCGGCTGCCGCACCATGAAGCTCAGAAAGGCGTCCTGATTCGCCATGGCAAATGCCCCCACCGGAGTCAGCGTGTTCGGATCCTGCCACCGATACGACGCCTGCCACTGCGTCCCCGCGCGGACCACTTTCCCCTGCACTCCCGCAGCCACTACCGGTGTCTCATGGGCCGTCATGGTCTGCAGCGCCGTCGCCAGCGTCTGCGTGCCGGCTGCCGCATTGCTCATGCCCATCGCTTCGCCCACGGCCACATCGAAGGAGACCCAGGTATTTCCGTTCACCCGTCCCTCCACTTCGCTCATCACGCCGTTCCCCGTAAATCCAGCTCCGGCCGCGCGCAGAATCCCGCTCGTCGGATCGTAAAGCAGATTCCCGCTCGACCAGTCCGCCGGCGCCACCCTCCCGCTGCCGTTCAGCATCGGATTCTCTACATGCTCGTGCCATGCCGCCACCCGAACTCGCAGATTGCCGACAGTACGATCCAGAGCGATCTCCTGATGCAGACCCCGCTCCAGCACCGGCTGCCCATTCCGCTCCGCGAACTGCGGCTCCATCGTCGCCTGGCTGTCCAGATTGTCCACGCTCTCGATGCCCGGCGCCGTCGACAACTGATAGGACAAATCTGTCTGCCCGCTGCGCACCGTGACGGTGGCAAACGGCTGATTGGCCAGCAGAACCTCGCCCAGACGGATCGCCTCCGCCGCATCGCCGACCTGCGCCTCAATCCCCGGACCGAAACTCATCGTCTCGCCCGTCCGCATCTCCACCGCCTGCATGCCTTCCATGCCCCGGCTTCCGACGACATCCGGCAGGCTCTCCACCGCGGCGATGCTCCGGATCGTGTGTCCGGGAGCCAGCCGCTGCTCGTAGCCCATCATCGCGTTCATCGCCGGACTCGACGCCTGCGTCAGGTCCGCCCGGAAAATCATCGCCCGGGCCTGATTCGGCAAACGCTCCATCTCAAATTCGTTGTGGATCCCGCCCCTGCCGAATGCCCCATCGCCGTCCGTCACCGTCACTCGCGCCTTCAGCTCCGGCGTCGATCCGTCCCCATCCGTCACCACCACCAGCGGCCCGTTCTCCAGCATGCGCAGCAGCGGACGATCCGCGGCCAGCCGCAGCGTCCACTCCCAGTCGTCCTTCGGCTCGCTGGGCTGGCGAGGCTTGGCCGGCAGCCACCGAAACGCCTCGTAAAGCGTATCCAGGGTCAGGTTCACCACCATCCTTGACCCATTCAGGATGTGCAGGTTTTCCCGCAGGGTTGGCAGGAAGAGCTCCGCCGAAGCCTTCACTTCGTAGACGCCCGGCGCTACAGCGGCAAAGCGGTAACGTCCTTCCTCATCGGTCCGCGCTCGCTCCAGCACTGACAGATTGGGCCGCAGCAGCTCCACCTCGGCGCCCGCCTGCGGCGTGCCGCGGCTGTCCCGCACCACACCCGTCACACTCGTGGACAGGGAACTCGCCTGAGCTCCAGCCGCGCACAGCACGACCAGCGCTACAAGTACTGGACCGGAAATGGAGAGACGTCTGCTCACTTCTTCCGTGCGTTATCTTTGCTTCCTGGCGTTGCTCCCTGAAAGTCCTTCAGCCCCGCGTCTCTGTGGTCCGCTGAGGTTTGGCTCCCGGACTGCGCCCGGGAGCCATTAGCCCTGATTTTACTGCTCCACCGTGAATGGTGCCGACTCCGCGATCTGCTGGTGCGTCACATCGTCGTTCACACTGATCTTCACAATGTACCGCCCCGGCTCAAGACTGTTGAGCGGAAGCGACTTCTCCAGCGTCACCTGATCCACATGCGCACCGTAAATGTCTGAATTCTCGGTGGTATTCAGCAGCGCCTTATGGGTCGCCGCATCCAGAATCTGATAATGGATCACCGCGTCGTTCTTGTTCGTCGTCTTGGCCAGACCAAGGTTATACACCTGCATCCAGAAGTTCAGCTTCTGATTGCGACGGAACACCGATGGCTGCGCCGGATTCGCCGTTACCCGCGGCCACAGCAGCGTATCACCCAAAATGAACCTTCCGCCACCGATATCCTGCGACGGCACGTGCTCCATCTTGCTCGCCAGAATCAATGACGATGCTGACAACCGGTAGTCGTCGTACTGCGGCACGTCGATCGCCCGCGCCCACAGTCCGATGTGGTCCGGATTGTTCTCATCCTTAATTGCAATATCGATCCGGTACCGCCCCGGCCGCAGCGGCAGCGCCTTCCAGTACAGCGATACATTGTTCAGCGTCTTCGGCAGCAGTTCCGCCGGCTCGTCCACTTCCACCGGATCTTCGAAGCTCTGCACCACTCGATCCGTGATCGTGGAGATTCGCCCGATGATGTCCACCTTGCCTTTGGCGACCCCATCCTTGGTATTGAAGGTGATATCGCGATTCTTGATCTGAATCGTGATCGGCACCAGAACCGTATCGTCCGTCACCTTCACAAAGTCCGTCCGCACCTGGAACGGGAATATCGGCCCCGTCAGAACCTTGTGGCTGGTGATGTACTTCGCCAGGCTCATGTCTTTGTACTGAATGACCGGCGGCTGCCACAACTTCGCGTAGGTCTCCATACGGTCGAATTCCGTCGCGTTATTCGTCGCCGAATCCGGCCCCGGCCCCAGCTTCTCCAGCCCGCCGTTGAACCGCTGGTTCCGCGTCGCCATCCCCATCTGCTCGTACAGGGTCTGGCCGGCGCCAGGCACTTCCAGCAGCGCATCCTTCTTCGAACGGTCGATCGTCATCTGGTAATCGCCACACATACACGTATCCACAAATTCAATCGTGATGTTCGTGCCGATCCCCGGAATGTATCGGTAGTTCCAGTCCTCGAACGGGTAGGTGTCCGTCATCCCGCCGCCCTGCGAAATCGGCCGGTCATACGGACCGCCATCCGGGTGCGAATCAATCGATGTCGGCGGTCCGAATTTGATGTAGATCATCCCCCGGTCCGTCTTCCACCCCGGCTCGCCATCGCTGAAGTGCTCGTTCGCATACGCGATCCGCCGATAGTACTCCTCTTTATACGTGTTCACCGGCGAATTCGGATTCGGATTCCGCCGCTGCCAGAACGCCTCGATGAACGCATCGCGCTCCTCGTCGTTGCTCAGGCTCAGGAATGCCTTCCTCTCCTGCGGCGTGATAATCCACTTCACATCCTGATCCAGCCACTTCTTGTACGTGGCGCTCAACTCGCTCTTCAGCTCTTTCTGCTGCTTGAACCGTTCCTTCGCAGAGAGCTTCCGCTTGAGCGGATTCACCTGATTCTGGCTGTCGCTGGCCTGCGACGTCTCCTGACGCGGGCGGGAATCGCGGTGCCGCCGCGGCTGGGCGTGTAATCCAACACATCCTGCGCCGGCGAGCATTGCGATCAGGATCGGGAACTGCAAAGAAAGACGGTACCTGCACATACGCGAACTACTGCTCCTTCGGGGCGTGTCTCATTCTACGAGCGCCAGGCCGCGGCTTTCAAGCTCAAACCGCACCTTTCCTGCGCCATTCGGGACCCTCCGGTGGCACCTTCGTTGTAAGACCACCCCAACCCTCAACCTGTTATCATTTTGTGGAAATTCTCTTTGTGTTCACCGGCTGCTGCGGCAGGGTCAGTTCCCGGATTCGTCCCGGCTCCGCTCCCCCCAATTCAAAGGAGAGCGCTTTCGGCCTTTTCTCAGCCGAATCTGCCGAAAAAAAAGGGAACCACTTGCGCGGAAACTGCGTAACCATTCGCTAAGGAACCACTGCCTTGAAAAAGATCCTGCTCGTTGCTGGTATCATCGTCGCTCTCTCTGGAATCGTCGGGCTCACGATCGTGCGCGCGCGCGCCGGCTATACAAAGGTTCTCATCGGAACCGTGAAGCGCGATAACCTCGTCTCCGTCGTCAGCGCCACCGGCCAGGTCACGCCCAAAACCTACGTCAATGTCGGCGCGAACGCCATGGGCCGCGTTACCCACCTTTTCGTGAAGGAAGGCGAAAAGGTTAAAAAAGGTCAGATTCTCGCCACCATCGAGAATCAACAGCAGAAGGCCAATGTCGCCGGCCAGGAAGCCGCCATCGCCGCTGCCCGCACCAACATCAACTCCTTTATCGCCGCCCAGAACACCCAGAAAGCCAACGTCGAGCACGCACTCGCCGACCTGCAGCAGAAAAAGCTCGACTACATCCGCGCCAGAGCCCTCCTGAAAGATCAGGTCATGTCGAAGCAGAACTACGATTCTGCCAAGGCCGCCTACCAGCTCGACGTCGCCAGTGTTGCCCAGGCCAGAGCCCAGTTCGCCCAGGCCGTCGCCCAAACCGCCCAGGCCCGCGCCCAGCTCCGCACCCAGGAAGCCAACCTCAAAGTCAATGAGGATCTCCTCTCCCGCACCGTCGCCCTGGCCCCCTTCAACGGCATCGTCACCAACCTCCCCATCCGCCAGGGAGAAATGGTCGTCCAGGGCATCCAGAATGCCGAGGGCTCCACTCTGATGACCCTCGCCGACATGTCCGTCATCACCGCCGAGGTCTACGTCGACGAAACCGACATCGTCAACGTCGCCGTCGGACAGCAGGCCCAGGTCACCGTCGACGCGCTCCCCGGAAAAATCTTTAAGGGCACCGTCACCGAAGTCGGCGACCAGGCCCTCCTCCAGTCCACCGGCGTCGCCACCAGCCAGTCCACCAGCGGCGTCGAACAGGCCAAGGACTTCAAAGTCGTCATCACCCTCAAAGATCCATCGAAGGAACTGCGCCCCGGCCTCTCCTGCACCGCCAACATTATTACCGCCCAGCAGAACAATACCGTCTCCATTCCCATCCAGGCCCTCGTCCTGCGCGACCCCAAAACGCTGAAGGAAGGCGCCCACGCGCGCAACGTCTCCGCTGCCTCCAGCAATCCGCTGGCGCCTTCGCCCGATGTCCAGGGCGTCTTCGTCGTCAACAGAGTCGATGGCAAACAGCGCGTGCACTTCGTCCAGGTCACCACCGGCATTACCGGAACCACCGACATCCAGGTCCTGAAGGGACTCAAACCCGGCGATCGCATCGTTACCGGCACCTACAAAGTCCTCCGCGACATGAAAGAAGGCGAACTCGTCCAGGAAGACAAGGCCCTCGAAAATCCAAAGGACAAGAGCGACTCGTCCGACAATTAACACCAACCGCGCGGAAACGCACACAGACCTCCACCCAGCAACAGGAGTTGTAATGGCGGCAGAGATATCAACCGACGCTGAACTCGCATCCGCACCCCGCGGCCCCAATGGCGACATCATTGTCGTCGAGGATCTCTGGAAGACCTACGACATGGGCTCCGAACAGCAGGTCCACGCCCTCCAGGGTGTCTCCCTGCGCATCCGCCGGAATGAATACGTCGCCATCATGGGCCATTCCGGTTCCGGCAAATCCACCCTGATGAACCTCATCGGCTGCCTCGATACTCCTTCCAGCGGCCACTACTGGCTCAACAGCCACCTCGTCAGCGAGCTCAACGACGACGAGCTGGCCCGCATCCGCAACAAGGAAATCGGATTCGTCTTCCAGACCTTCAACCTCCTCGCCCGCGCCACCGCCCTGCACAACGTCGAGCTGCCCCTCATCTACAACGGCACCCCCGCCGATGAGCGAGCCGAACGCGCCCGCGCCGCCCTCACCGCCGTCAACCTCGAAGCCCGTATGCACCACAAGCCCAACGAGCTCTCCGGCGGACAGCGCCAGCGCGTCGCCATCGCCCGTGCCCTCGTCAATCACCCCTCCATCATCCTTGCCGACGAGCCTACCGGAAACCTCGACTCCAAAACCGGCGAGGAAATCATGGCCCTCTTCGACGATCTCCAGGCCAAAGGCAACACCATCGTCCTCGTTACCCACGAGCCGGACATCGCCGAATACGCCCATCGCGTCGTTCGCATCCGCGACGGCAAAATCTTCTCCGATCAGCCTTCCTCCCGCGC
>DAHVZZ010000630.1:0-2152 GCA_027323785.1 Acidobacterium sp.
CACACCTCATCTCGAGTGTAGCGAATCGCCTCCGCACCCGCCGAAACGCCTTGCCCCTTCCGCACTGTCGCCGTCACAGCGTCTCAACCGACGGTCGCCGCATCCGGAACGATACCGGAATGCGCAGCTGCTTCACTTCCAGCGTCCCATTCCGAATCAGAAACGCCAGCGCCGCCACCACATCCGCGTCGTACCGAGTGCCCGCCAGTCGCTGCATCACTTCCAGCACGTAATCGGGATTCATCGCCGCCTGATACGGCCGCGGCGTCGTCATCGCATCGAACGAATCCGCCACCGCAATAATCCGCGCCATCAGCGGAATCTGATCCCCCTTCAGCCCATACGGATATCCCGATCCGTCCAGCGATTCGTGGTGCAATTCCACTCCCGGAATCAGCTCGTGCAGCATCTCGATTGGCCGCAGAATCGCGGCGCCCTTCACCGTGTGCGCCTTCACGATCTCAAACTCTTCCGGAGCCAGCGGCGCATCCTTCATCACAAGGTAATCTTCGATTCCCAGCGTTCCGATGTCGTGCAGCAGTCCGGAAAGCCGTATCCACTCCACCCGATCGTCCGGCAGCCCCATCCTGCGCGCAATCGCCGCCGAATACGCAGCCACCCGCTCCGAATGTCCGCGCAGATACGTGGCCCGTTCGTCAACCGCCTTCGCCATCATCCGGATCAGCTCAGCCAGCGTCTCGTAGCTCCGCCTGGCTTCCTCATGCTTGGCCTGCCAGCCTTCCTGCAGCGTCTTGACCGCCCTTTGCCACGCCAGGATCACCTCGGAGAACAGCCGGTCCGACGATCCCGCCGCCAGCTCCTTCCCATGCGCCGGCGATCCCGCCTGGATCACGTCAATCAGCCCCTGCAGCCGCCTCACAAACAGCTGGCTCCAGCCCCGCGCCACCAGGATGAGGAAAGCCATCCCCGCCAGCCAGCCGGTGATGCACGTAATCGCAATCGAATGCGAAACGTCGAAGCCCACCGCCATCACCGCCACGGTTGCGGTGACGACTCCTCCGAACACCACCAAAAGCCGCCCGAACACACGCTGGCGCAGTCGCGGTATGCCCGCCGGGTTCATCCTTTCAGGAGTTTGGCGGGCAGAATGCTGCATCAGTGCGTTCTCCTTCATCGCCCGGAACACCTCGGAGGCCGTCCCTCATCAGTCTACGGAGTCTGCCATGCCCCCGCGCTCACACGAAGGTGGTAGAACTATCCGTGGGATATGAACAGGTTTCTCGGTCCGATAATTTGGACTTCCTGAATCGTTTTACTCGTCCCGCCCTGGCCTCACCATCAGCTCTTCTATCGCCTGCTCCGGAGCCTTCCCATGCATCAGGATCGCCTCCATCTGCTCGGCAATCGGCATCTCCACCTCATGCCTCCGCGCCAGCCCCAAAGCCGCCGACGTCGTCCGCACGCCTTCTGCTACCCGGCCTTCCAGTCCAGCGAGAATCTCCGGCAGCTTCCTGCCCTGGCCTAATTCCATCCCCACCGTCCGGTTCCGCGAAAGCGATCCCGTGCACGTCAACACCAGATCCCCCACTCCAGACAGCCCCGCCAGCGTCTCCCGCCGCCCGCCGCACGCCACCGCCAGGCGCGTGATCTCCGCGATGCCCCGCGTGATCAACGCCGCGTTGCTGTTGTACCCCAGCCCCAGCCCGGAAACAATGCCCGCCGCAATCGCAATCACATTCTTCAGCGATCCGCCCAGCTCCACGCCCACCACATCGTCATTCGTGTACAGCCGCAGTGAGCTGCTGGAAAACTCCCGCTGCACCCGGCTCGCCAGCTCCGCGTCCGCCGACGCAATCGTGATCGCCGTCGGCGCTCCCGCCGCCACCTCCTGCGCAAACGACGGCCCGCTCAGCACCCCGCACGGCAGCCGCATCCCCCGCGCCTCCAGCACTTCGCCGATCACCTGCGTCATCCGCAGATACGTCTCGTCCTCGATGCCCTTCGATGCGCTGACCAGCAGCTGACCCTCGTGCAGATGCGGCGCGAACTGCTCATACGACGAGCGCACAAACTGCGAGGGCGTCACGCTCACCACGATCTCCGCCTCGCGCAGCGCCTCCGCCGCGTCATGGGTCACATGGATCGTATCCGCCAGCCGAAATCCCGGCAGAAACGCGGCGTTCTCCCGCGT
>DAHVZZ010000203.1:0-2989 GCA_027323785.1 Acidobacterium sp.
GCACGCGATCCGCCCCAAACCGTTCCGCCGCTCGAAACGTCTTTCGCTTCAGATCCTCAATCACCGATCGCTGGAAGGAAGCGATCAGGTCCAGCGTTCTCCGGTCGCAGAGCGCCAGCGCGTCGGCCGGTTTAGCCGCGGGCAGCGCCGCCAGCGCGGATCGCCGCGCCTCAATCGACTGCTCCATCTCGTACACATGCGTGTAGCGCAGCACCGCCGTCTTGATCCCGCTAAACGAGAAATACGTCATCTGCGCCGGATCCAGCGCACCCGGTTCCCCTTTCCGATGTGCCTTAGCCTTTACCTGCGCGAACGAAAACGGCACCGCCTCGGGATTGCCATGGGGCGCCAGCGCGTCGATCCACGGCCCTCCCGGATACCCCAGCCCCAGCAGCTTGGCGACTTTGTCGAACGCCTCGCCGGCAGCGTCATCCACCGTCCGCCCCACGTTGCGGTAGCGCCACGTTCCGCCATGCTGCTCCGCCAGATAGAGGTGGGTGTGCCCGCCGCTCACCACCAGCGCCAGGGACTGCCCTCCGGGCATTTCATCTTTCTCCGCTGCCTCGCGTCGCGCTTCGTCCAGCAGCACCGCGTGGATGTGCCCCTCCAGATGGTTCACCGCCACCAGCGGCTTGCCCAGCGAGAAGGCCAGCGCCCGGGCAAAGCTGATGCCCACCAGCAGCGCCCCGGCCAACCCCGGCCCCTCCGTCACCGCAACCGCGTCCAGGTCCTGGTACGTCACGCCCGCCTGCTGCAGCGCCGAACGCACCACTGGCAAAATATTTCGCAGATGCTCCCGCGACGCCAGCTCCGGAACCACCCCGCCATACGGCGAATGCACCGGAATCTGCGAGGCCACCGCGTTGGCCAGAATCTCCCGGCCCTGCCGCACCACCGCCGCCGCCGTCTCGTCGCACGAGCTTTCGATACCCAGAATCAATCCGTCCACATCTCTATAGTAGAAGCTGTCATCCCGGCACGTGGGTTTTCGCCATGCCCGAGTCGCCCGCCCAAATCGCCGCCGAACGCATCGTGGTTCGCCTCCGCGCCGCCGGTCATCAGGCATTCTTTGCCGGAGGCTGCGTCCGCGACCTGCTCCTCGGAATCGTCCCAAAGGATTTCGACGTCGCCACCAGCGCGCCTCCCGACGTTGTCCTCAGCCTCTTTCCCAAAACCTTCTCCGTCGGGGCCCATTTCGGCGTCGTGCTCGTCTGCGACGATTTCGACGGCTCCGAAATCGTCACCGAAGTGGCGACCTTTCGCAGCGATGTCGCCTACGCGGACGGCCGCCATCCCACCGAGGTCCGCTTTTCATCCAGTCCTCGCGAGGACGTCATCCGCCGCGACTTCACCATCAACGGCATGATGCTCGATCCCATCCTCCAGCGCCAGACCTGCGGGCTCACCTCCGCCGTCCTCGACTACGTCGGCGGCCAGAACGACCTCCGCGACCGCATCGTCCGCGCCATCGGCGATCCCCGCCTCCGCTTTGAAGAGGACAAGCTGCGCATGCTGCGCGCCGTCCGTTTTGCCGCGCGCCTGGAATACGCCATCGACCCCGCAACTGCGCAGGCCATCCGCGAACTGGCGCCCGGCATCGCTCAGGTCAGCCGCGAGCGCGTCCGCGACGAAATCACCCGCATGCTGACTGAAGGCCGCGCCCGCCGCGCCTTTGAGCTGCTCGATTCCACCGGCCTCCTCCGCCAGGTGCTGCCCGAGCTCGACCGCCTCCACGGTGTCCAGCAGCCGCCCGAATACCACCCCGAAGGCGACGTCTGGATTCACACCCTCCTGCTCCTCGAAAAACTTCCCGCCGGCTGCTCCGCCACGCTCGCCTGGGGCGCGCTGCTCCACGACGTCGGCAAGCCCGCCACCTTCTCCCACAACCCGCCCGACCGCATCCGCTTCAACGGACACGTCGAGGTCGGCGTCCGCATCGCCCACGAAATCCTGCGCCGCCTGCGCTTCTCCAACGACGACTGCGACCAGATACTCAGCCTGGTCGAAAACCACATGCGCTTCGGCGACGTCGAAAAGATGAAGCAATCCACGCTCAAGCGCTTCTTCCGCCTGCCGCGCTTCGACGAGCACCTCGCCCTGCACCGCCTCGACTGCCTCTCCAGCCACGGCGACCTCCGCCTCTACGACTACGCAAGACGGAGAAGGGAAGAGCTCTCCGAAGACGAAGTCCGCCCCGCGCTCCTCGTCACCGGGCGCGACCTGATCGCCGCCGGCTACCAGCCCGGCCCGCGTTTTAAGGAATTACTAGCCCTCGCCGAGGACGCCCAGCTCGAAGGCCGCATCCACACCACCGAAGAAGGCATAAAGCTACTCGCCGCGGCGAGCCCGTCGACAATCTGACGGTACGGCGTTGATCGCGCTCAGTCCGCCTCAACCCCCGCCGCTTCCGCCGTTCCCCCATGGAACGGCGCCAGCTTCTCCGCCGAAGGCGCCTTCGTGAATGCGCTCACCACCACCAGTCCCAGCAGCGCCGCCACCAGGGCAGGGAAGATCGCGTCGTGCTTCGCCAGGCGCAGCGCCAGATCCGGAGAAAACCCGGTGCGGAGCAGCCATCCGCTCACCTGTCCGTCGGGAAGCGCCTGGTTCCACAGCACCGTCACAAAGGTGCCCGCGCCAATCGCCGTCACCGCGCCCGCCGAGGTCGCCCGCTTCGAGTAGAACGCCGCCAGAATCACCGGAGTCAGCGCCGCCGAATACACCGTGTACGCGTAAAGCGTCTGCTGCAGCACCGACGTGATGCCCACCGCCTGATACAGCGACCAGATCCCCAGCAGCACCACTGTCAGCCGCGATACCAGCAGAATCCGCTTGTTCGAAGCCTGTGGCGCAATGTACCGCACAAAGACATCGTTGATGAGGTTCGTCGCCGGCGAGAACAGAAAGTTGTTTGCCGTGGACATGATCTTTGCGAACACCGCCGCCATCAGCAGCGCACCCAGCAGCCCCGGCAGCCCGTGCAGCGCCGAGT
>DAHVZZ010000020.1:0-4773 GCA_027323785.1 Acidobacterium sp.
TCGATGGCGTCTTCGACGGTGACGAGGCCGACGGTGGAACCGAATTCATCGACGACGATGGCGATGTGGCGCTTGCGGTGCTGGAACTCGTGGAGCAGATCGAGGACGGGCTTGGTTTCGGGGACGACGAGCACTTCGCGCATCACCTGGCGGAGGCGCATATCGCTGAAGGGCGCGGTGGCGAAGCGGGTTTTGGCGGAGGCCCTGAAGTGCATCAGGCGGCTGACGTCCTTGGAATAGACTACGCCGACGATGTGCTCGGGACCGAGGGCGGGATCGTAGACGGGGACGCGGGAATGCAGCTCCTCGACGATGCGGGCGCTGGCGTCCTCGACGAGCATGTCCGCGGGGAGGGAGAAGATTTGCCGACGGGGGGTCATGACTTCGCGGGTGACGACTTCATCGATTTCGACGGCGCGGTGGATGAGGGATTCCTGATATTCGGGGAGCATGCCCATGCGGCGGGCGGCGGTGGCCATGAGCTTCAGCTCTTCAGGGGAATGAACGCCGCCCTCCTGGGTGAGGCGGGTATTGAAGAGGCCGAGGACCGAGGCGGCGGATTGGTTGAGGAGGCGGACGAGCGGACGGGCGATGTGGATGAAGGCGTCCATGGGGCCGGCGACGGCGATGGCCACCTCATCGACATACTGAAGCGCGAGGCCTTTGGGAACGAGCTCGCCGAGCAGGACGACAAAGTAGGTGATGAGGGCGAAGGATACGGGCACGGCGATGAGGTGGGCGTAGAGGTGGGAGTGGGGCAGGCCGCGCAGGGCGGCTTCAAAGACCGCGGCGACGGCGGGCTCGCCTATCCAGCCCATAGCGAGGCTGCAGAGGGTGACGCCGAGCTGGACGGCGGGGAGGAAGTCTCCGAGGTTTTCCTGGAGGCGAAGGACGATGCGCGCGCCGGTGCGGCGCTGGGCGATGAGCTGCTCGACACGGGTCTGGCGCATGCTCACGATGGCGAACTCGGCGGCGGTGAAGAAGCCGTTGAGCAGGGTGAGCAGGACGATGGCGACGCCGTGAAAGAGGACGAACTCCGACATTGGCTCCGAGTCTATCGCATAGGCGGGCGGGAGGATGCGGGTTCGTGCATGGCATGGAACCGCATGAAATAATCTTGCTTTGCGCGCTATGGGAGAGCCAATGCAGAAACCATCGTCGACACCGTTTTCACTTGCGGGCAAGACCGCAGCCATTACCGGAGGGGCCAGCGGGATCGGCCTGGAGATTGCGCGAGCGTTTGCGCGGCATGGAGCGGCGGTGTGGATCGTCGACCGGAACGAGCAGGAGGCCGCGGCCGCCGCACAGCAGATTGCGCAGGCGGGAGGGTCGGCGCGGGTGGAGCTGTGCGACGTGTCGAACGCGGACAGCGTGGAGGACGCGTTTGGGAGCATTCTGCAGCAGACGCGGCTGAATATGCTGGTGAGCAATGCGGGGATTGCGCATGTGGGCAGCCTGGTGACGACGGCGGAGCAGGACTTCGACCGGATCCTGAGCGTGAACGTGAAGGGCGTGTATCTGTGCATGCGGGCGGTGATCGAGCATATGCGGACGAGCGGCGGAGGGGTGATTCTGAATATGGCTTCGATTGCGGCGAGCGCGGGGCTTTCAGACCGGTTTGCGTATTCGACGAGCAAGGGAGCGGTGGTGTCGATGACGCTGTCCGTGGCTCGGGACTACATTGGGGACGGGATTCGGTGCAATGCGATTTCGCCGGCGCGGGTGCATACGCCGTTTGTGGATGGGTTTATCGCGAAGAATTATCCGGGGCGCGAAGAGGAGATGCTGCAGCGGCTGGCCGAGGCGCAGCCGATCGGGCGGATGGCCGAGCCGCATGAGGTGGCCGACCTCGCCGTGTATCTGTGCTCCGACGAGGCCAGCTTTATAACCGGGGCGAACTACCTGCTGGATGGCGGCTATATGAATATCCGCGAGTAAGGCGGGTCAGGCGGGGGTGTCCGCGGAGCGGCTGTAGCGCAGGACGCGCACCGGGGAAGCGGCGATGAGGCCCTCGCCCACCATGGCGTCGAGATGGGGCGTGAGTTTGGCGATGCCCTCGGGGCTGTCGATGACGGTGATCATGACGGGGGCATCGCGGGAAAACTTCCAGAGGCTGATGCGCCGCACGCGGGTGCTGGTGCCGTAGCCTTCGATTCCGCGATAGACGATGGCGCGGGCCATCCCCAGCTCCCTGCATTTGGCGAGGATGGCTTCATGCAGCGGTCTTCCCTGCCAGCGGTCGCTTTCTCCAAAGTGGATCCGCAGCATCACCGCCTCGAACTCCTCCTTCATCGGCACGCTCCCTTAAGCCTGGTTATCGTCGGTTGCGGTTTCCAGCTCGGCCGGACGCCAGGAGTATTTGACGATGTCCACATCCGACAGGACGACCATACCTTCCAGGACCATCTGTTCGACGACCGGGAGGAAGGCCTGCAGTTTCGCTTCCGTATCGATAGCGGACAGCATGATAGATGCATCGTGGGAGAGATGCAGCGGCTTTTCTTTGTGGACGCGGCGGTGAGCGCCATACCCGAGGATCCCTTTGTAGACGGTGACGCCGGCGATATCGTTGGCGCGCATGGCCTGGACGAGGGCCTCGTAGAGGGGCTTGTCGTGCCAGCGGTCGCTCTCGCCGACGTAGATGCGCATGATCTGGGCGCGGCCTTCGATCTTCATGTGCTCGGGGGGAGCGGGCTGCTGTTTGGTGGTCGGTGCCTTGACGACGGTGGTTTCCTGGGTTTCGATGAGGCCGGTGCCGGCCATTTCCTGAAGTTTGCCGAGGAGCTCGGCGATTTTCTCGCGGGTTTCGACAAACTCGATGCGGACCGGGAGATCGCCTGAGACTTCGACGGAACTGGAGGAGTGGAGATGGTGATCGGCACCGAAGCCGGCCACGCCCTTGAGCACGGTGGCCCCGGTGACGCCGCGGTAGAAGAGGAAATCCAGGATGCTGGAGCTGGCGGGAGCGCCGTGATAGGTGGCTCCCTCGCTCACCGTGATTGAAACCTTCAGGGCCTTGCCTGTGGTCAGCATGTCGTCTCCGTCGTTTTCTGTACAGCTCGAATGTGAGGCCCGGGCTCCGAAGAGGCGTGGGCCGCGGACTCAGGCGAAGCGGTCGCCGAGGATGAGGCCGACCCATACGGCGCCGAGGCCCAACACCAGGCTTCCCAGAGAATAGATCGCGGCGGCCCAGAATGCGCCGCCTCGCATGAGAGAAATCGTGTCCCATTCATAGGTTGAAAAAGTGCTGTAGGCTCCGATGAAGCCGACGGGAATGAGATAGCGCCAGGCGGCGCTCAGGTCTGCCCGCCTGCCGAGGAAGGCGAGAGAGAAACCGATGACGACGCAGGCGGTCACGTTGATGACCAGAGTGCCGTAGGGGAATTTCGAGCCGAGCCGGTCAGTGACAGCAACGCCAATGCCATAGCGGGCGAGCGCGCCCAGCGCACCGCCGAGTCCAATCCACAGATACTTCTGCAAGCAGCCTCCTTACCTTGCCGCTGGCCGCGCGGGTGCGCGGAAGAGAACGAATTGCCGCCAGAGCCTGAACGGAAACAGGTCCTGAGCCGCACATCATGCCAGATTGTCAGGGATCGCGCCGGGAAAGAGACTCCACGACAGGGTTCCCTGCCAGGAGTCATCAGCTGTCCAGAGCGAGAAAGGACAGCGGTTAAAGGCGAACTCCTTCGCCATTCCGATTAGCTTCACTACACATCAGCGGAGGCGCGGTGTCAAGAGCGCGTCCAGGAAGGTGTGGGACAGCGGGTTGGACCGACGCGGTCAGGGGGCGTGATCGGCGGACAGCTACATCTTGTATTTGCCGAGGTCCTCGTCTCCGAGGTTTTCGAGCCAGCGGCGGAGCTCCTGGGCGCTGGGCTGAGCGTCTCCGGAGTTGGGCAGGACTTTGGCGGCGCGGAGGACGTCCTCGGCGACAAAGATGGGGCAGTCGGAGCGCAGAGCGAGGGCGAGAGCGTCGGAGGGGCGAGCGTCAACACCGACCATTTCGCCGTTCTGCTCCATCCAGATGACGGCGTGGAAGGTGTCGCCGCGCAGCTCGGAGACGACGACCTTCTGCACCCGGGCATTGAGACCGGTGACCACGTTCTTCAGCAGGTCGTGGGTGAGCGGGCGCGGGGTGGTCGACTTTTCGACCTCAAGCGCAATGGCATTGGCCTCGTAGAGGCCGACCCAGATGGGCAGAACGACGTCGGAATTGGGGTCGCGGAGGATGACCACAGGGGAGTTGGTGGAAGGATCCACCATGAGCCCGCGAATTTTCATTTCAACTTCCATGAGGACCTCCCTGCTCGACCGCCTCTCCAACCAGACTGTTGGGAAGGGTTTTGGTCACACGCACGGGAAGATAAACGCCGGGAGCGGGGGCAATGGGCTGTGGGGTGGTGAAATTGAGGGTTTTGTTCTGGGAAGTGCGGCCGATGACCTGTCCGCGGGCGGCATTGAAGCCTTCAACCATTGCCTCAAGAACCTGCCCTATGTGATTGCTGTAGTTTGCCCTCTGAATTTCCCTCTGGCGGTCGAGCAGGATTTGGAGCCGCTTGGATTTCTCCTCGTCGGGGATGGAGTCGGGCATGGAGAGGGCCGGAGTGTTGGGGCGCGGCGAGTACTTGAAGGCGAAGACGCCGTCATACTGCACCTCGCCGAGCAGAGTGATGGTCTGCTCAAAGTCCTCGTTGGTTTCGCCGGGAAAGCCGACGATGATGTCGGTGGTGAGGCTGATGGGGCGGCGCGCGGCACGAATCCAGGCAATGCGTT
>DAHVZZ010000030.1:0-1787 GCA_027323785.1 Acidobacterium sp.
CTCCGCGCCCGACCCGACGGCGCCGATCCCCTCACCGCCATTGCCGCCGAAGACCAGCGCCGCCTCCTCGCCGAAGTCTTCCTCTCCATCCACGACGCCATCCACACCGCCGAACCCCATCCCGATGCCGTCGACGACGCCATCCTCGCCATCCGCCGCACCGCCCTCGATCAGCAGCAGCGCCGCCTTCGCGCCCAGATCGCCCACGCCGAACGCGCCGGCAATATCGACGAAGCCCTCCGCCTCACCCGCGAAAGCCAGGACCTCACCCGCCGCCTCCGCGATCTCGACTGAGCCTCACTCCAGCGCGGCGTAAAATCACCCCAGTAGCTCTCTCCAGGGAAACCACTTCATGTCACGTCTCCCCGCCTCCGCCCGGGACTGGATCGCCCTCCTCGTCGTCAACGCCGCCATTCCGGTCCTCGTCCTCTGGCAGCTCCATGAAACCCGGATCGACTACCGCTCCGCCATCCAGGCCTGCTGGGTGGCCCTGGCCTTCGTCAACGCTATCTTCCTCGCCGCCGCCTGGCAGCACGGCCGCCGCAAAGGCGTCCGGGTTCCCGTGGCCCTCTATCCCGCCGCGCTCGCCCTCGCCCTCGCAGCCGGATTCCTCACCTCCGCCCTCGCCCGCGGACCCCGGCCGCGCAGAAGCTATCTGACCCTGGCCGCTTCCACCGTCCCTCTCACCCGCATTCACCCCGCCCGCCGTCGCATCGTCGTCCGTCTTCTTCGCGAACGCATCGCCGCCAGCCGTGCCTATGTCATCGCCTCCGCCCACGAGAAACCCATCTCTCCGCCCCTCTTCTCGCCCGCCTCTTTCGCCTCGGTCTCCGTCATCGACAGCACCATCGCCAGCCTCCGGCAGGCCTGGCAAATTGACCGGACCTACGCCGCCCGCCTGCACGCCACCGACGCCGAATTCCGCAAGGCCATGGCCACCACCGACCCCCGCTTTCTCCAGTCATGGACCGCCGCCCACGCCCGGCGTGCGCAAATCGAAGCCCGCTCCAGCGCTCTCGAAGCCCGGTGGTTCCAGGATGTCCGCGCGCTTTACCGCTACGCCGCCGCCCACCACAGCCAGATCGCCGTGCAGAAGAACACCCTCTTCTTCGCCTCCGCCAAAACCCGTGCGCAGTTCCGATCCCTGGCCCAGGCCAGCCAGCAAATGCAGCAACAAATGACCACCCTCCGCCAGCAGCTCGTCCAGGACCACCAGAAGGCCGCTCTCGCCACCGGCTACGAGTAGTCCACTCGTCGCCTCACTCCCGCAGCCCCACCCTCACCGCCTCTTCCACCGCCGAATACGCCCCATCCTCCCGCTCCAGCTCCAGCGGAGCACACGCGTACAGCGGAGGCTGCGCCATCATCCGTGGCCCCTTCCCGCCGTGCCGCTGCGCCGCATGAACCAGAAACGGATGGCACAGATACACCGTCCCCGCCCTGCCCGTAGCCAGCGCCTCCGGCAGCTCCCGCGTCGCCGCTTCCGCCGCCTCCGCCAGCTCCATAAACCGCAAACCAGCCTCGCCCGCCGGCTCCAGCAACCGAGCCACCCTCCGGTGCGACCCCACCCGGATCCGCGTCGGCGCATCCCGCTCTCCCACATCCGAAAACAGGAACAGCATCAGCAGCGCCCGCCGCTTTGACTGCACGTTCACTCGCCAGTTCAGGAACGACCCCTCCTCGCCCGCCAGCGCAAAGCTCGCGTCCACATGCCACCCCGCATCCCCTGGATCGTCCTCATGCGGGAATCGCACCGGAAACGTCCCCAGGCTCGTCCGCGGCTCCCA
>DAHVZZ010000037.1:0-11444 GCA_027323785.1 Acidobacterium sp.
AGCCCAATCATGATGTCGATCCTGTCCGCATCGTCCCAGTCGCCCAGCGCGGCCGTCGCCAGCAGGTCGGCAAAGCCTCCGTAGAACCCCATCGCCGGAACCACCGCGATCCCCGCCTCCCGCGCAGCCGCGTCGTACCGGTCGAGCGTCGCGCGCGCGCTGGCCTGCTCGGCGCTCAGGTCCGCATAGTGGATGCCGGCCCGCAAAGCCGCATCCACCACGGCATTGGCCGTGTCCAGAAACGGGCCCGCGCAATGGATTACGGCCTGGGCTCCGTCCAGCGCCCGGTCCAGCGACTTCGCATCGTCAATGGAAGCTCTGCGCCGCTCAACCTCGTGCTCTCCGAATTCCAGTGCCGCAAGCGCAGCCGCATCCCGGGCAATCGCAATCGGCGCTATCCCGCGGCGCAGCAGCTCCGCAACCACAAAGCGGCCTGTATGCCCCGTCGCCCCCACAACCCCCACCGCTGCTGGATTTCCCCCACTGCGGCTTGCGCTCATCGCTGTCTCCTTGCGAACCGGAAGAATACAGACCGGTCTGTAGTGATACACTACAAACAGGTCTGTAGCATGTCAAGCCAGAATCCCTCGGAAGCAGGAGCGGCCATGCCGAAATCGTCGTCCCAGTCTGTGGCCCAGGACCACGCCGAAGTGAGAGACAGAATCCTCGATACCGCCTGCGCGCTCTTCTACCAGCGCGGCGTACGCGCAGTCGGTGTCGATCTCGTCGTTGAAAAGGCCGGCGTCGCCAAAACCAGCCTCTACCGCCATTTCGGAACCAAGGACGATCTCGTCGCCGCCTTCCTCCAGCGCGAGGACGCCGATTTCTGGGGAACCTGGGATCGTGTCGCTGCGCAGCACGCCGGCAACCCCTCCGCCGAACTGGATGCTCATCTGGAATGGATCGGTCAGCGTGTCGACCGGCCCAACTACCGCGGCTGCCCGCAGATTAACGTCGCTGCCGAATTCCCCGAGGCCGATCATCCCGCGCGCCAAGTCGCCGCCGCTCATAAGCGGGAAATGCGCCACCGGCTCCGCCGTATCGCTGAACAGCTTGCAGTTGCTCGCCCCGATGAACTGGCTGGCCAGCTCTCCCTGCTCATCAATGGCGCATTCGTCAGCTCGCAAATCTTCCGGCCCGGCGAGGCGACGCCCCTTCTCCGCCATGCCGCCCATGCCCTGATTCAGGCAGCCCAGCCTTGAGGCAGCCCGAACCCACCCGGCCCCCACCCGCGTTGCCCCTGATCGGCGTTGCCTGGCAGCCCACCCCTGCGGGCCTCTTAGAAGTGGGAAAAGCGTTAGACCGGATCAGTCATTTCTACCGCCCCTGCCCCGGCTGTCAATCCTTACCAAAGTTTTCCCACTGATTCCAAGCCACTTCCACCGCAACTTTCCGGAATTCCATTTCTCTCAACCTGCTATTCTGGATATAGCTGGAAAAACAGAAAAGGTCCGCCATTGCGCGGACCTTTTTCCTTTTGCGCCGGAGCCGGTGCCCTCATCTGCCGCAGTGGGCAGATGGGTGACACCGCTAACCCACACAGAATCATATGGATGCGCTATCCATAACAAAACAGGAAACTTACGATAACCGTTTTAGAATCACATGTTTACAGAATCGACCAAATCGGTAAGTCAAATGGAATCAAATGCATAGAAAAAAGAGCCACCCCCGGGGGGTACCCCAAAAAACGCGGTGCGGATCGGGAGGATCCCTGACGGAGTAAACCGGCGGACAACGGGCACGGCTAACCAGCCGCCCCCCGACGAGCTGACTTACTGCCTGCTGGCGGCTCACTGCCGCCTGCCATTCCCAGCGTCTCTGGCCATCTGCCCTGTTTTCAGGCACTTCCAGCCCAGAGCCTCTGGACGAAAAATGGAACTCCCATGGAATCATAGGCATACGAAAAAGTTGACCAGGGGGCCTCCAGGCCAGCCGAGGGTACGGCTCGAACCAGCCGGACCGCTGAACCGCCCACTCGCTGACTCGCTAACTGGCTGACCTGCTGACTCGCTTAATCCAGCGTCTCTGGCCATCTGCCCTGTTTTCAGGCACTTCCAGGCCAGAGCCTCTGGACAAAAAATGGAACTCCCATGGAATCATAGGCATACGAAAAAGTTGACCCAGGGGCTCCGGCGAGCGCCTGCTCGCGCCTCAATCCCGGCCTCGCTTTGGAACGATCCTGATCGGCTCAGGAATACGCTTCTTCCTCTCGTCTTCCGGCCTCTCACGCATCGCGCTGTTCTTTCTCGCCGGAGACCGCCACTGCGCCGATCAGCTTTCCCGACGCAGGATCGACGACCGGAAGCGCCGCTGCTTCCCGAGCCACCATTTCCGCAACCTCGCGCTCCGTCGCGTGGGCGGAAACGGCGGCGACGTAACGCGCCAGGTCCGCGGCGGTCGTGAGCGAACGCGGAATTCCCGACTGCTGCCGGTTCAAGTCGTCCGCTCGAATTTCGCCGGCAAGCTTGCCTTCGTTGTCGACGACAAACATGGGGCCGTGCTGGAACAGCATTCTCCGCAGCACTGTTGCGTAGGGCGCGACCGAACTGGACACAGAAAATGCCTCCGTGGAGAAGCGATCGAATGGCGTTCCGCTCAGGATCCTCTTTTCCGCGGCCTTCATACCGGAAACCACCGGAGCGGAATAGACCGAACGGTTGTCCAGCGACCGCGCCACCAGCGAAGCGCCCACAATCGCCAGCAGCATCGGCACCATCAGCGGCGTCGCATGATGGGTCAGCTCGAGCACAAAGGCGACCGCGGAAATCGGCCCCTGCGTCGCCGCTGCCAGCACCGCCGCCGATCCCACGATGGCGAAGACTCCCATTTGCGGCGCGGGCAGCACCAGAGCCCACAGGTGCCCGAGCACGGCGCCCATCAGCGCCCCGACAGTGAGCGTGGGAGTAAACAGCCCGCCCGGCGATCCCGTGCTGAGACATGCCGGCGCCGCGATCATCTTGAGCGCCAGCAGCGGCAGCAGCAGATTCAGCGCGTACTGGTTGAGATACGCCCGCTGCACGACGCCCTTGCCATTGCCCAGCACGTCGGGATATTGGACGGCGACGACGCCCAGGGCCGTGAACACCAGAATGGTGACGGCCACGGTCTTCCAGCCGCGCGGAACCGCCGCGTCGGCCCAGACGATCGCACGCACCCACAAAAACGCTCCAAGCCCCAGCACCGGACCCGCCAGACAGGCCCACAGCGCATCGGTCAGATGAAGGGAATACGCCGGAACCGAGTAAGTTGGCCGGGCCGGCAGCAAAACGAAGGAGACACCGGTCGCAATGAATGAAGCCGCCAGCGCCGGCAGGATCAGCGGCAGAGAAAGCGTTCCCAGCAGTACCTCGACAGCGAAGATCGCACCGCCGAACGGCACGTTGTACGCCGCCGCCATCCCTGCTCCGGCGGCGCAGGCCACCAGCAGCCGCTGTTGCCCCGGCGGAAGCCGGAACCACTGCGCCAGCCTGCTGGCAATCGCCGCCCCGGTTTGCTTCAGCGCACCTTCCCGGCCAAGCGAAACGCCCATTCCAACGGTGATGATCGAAAGGACCGCCTTGACCAGCGACGACCAAAACGGCAGCTTCCCGGCGCGAAACCAGATGGTCTCCGATAACTCCGCCCCACTGCCTCCGGTCATCGCCTTCAGCATGCGACGGACCACCACGCTGATCACGCCGGCAAGGAACAACACGATGATCCGGCGCTCGTCCGATGCCTTCGGCGTGTTGTCGAGGAATGTCCCCGAATGATATCCGAAGGCAATCTGCTGGGTGGCGTGCAGCAACTTCATCAGCGCCCCGCCGGCAAGACCCGCGCAGATGCCGCTGAGCACGACCAGAAACCAGAACTTGAGAGGAAAGAGGAATCCGTCTTCGCTCGAACGAACGTTTGGCTGCGGGGATCTCTGCGTCATGAATGGCGCCGGCCCTGGACCGGACTCAAGCCATTGGATGCCAATGCGGAGGCCGCCTTCTCCGCTGGATGTCAGTAGGCTTCCGGAACCCCGGGATCGTCCCGAAGCCGGAAGCCATTCCCTCAGCGGGAGAACAATTCTTCGGAATCCACCTCTGCGGAGCAGCAGCCCTGGACGAAAACCAGACCCATGAACTAAATTATTAGTTACTTCTGGAGGACCCGCGCGTCCAATACCAGCAGGAGGCGAAGAATGCCGCGAAAGGCTTCGGAAATCCTGACAGAAGCTGAACTGCGCATCATGCGGATCCTGTGGCAAAAGGGTCCGGCGACGGTGCAGCAGATTCTGGACGCCCTGTCGGAAGAGCCGCCTCTGGCTTACAACTCCGTGCTGACCACGATCCGCATCCTGGAGCGCAAAGGCTACGTGGAGCATTCAGTCGATGGCCGCGCGCACGTGTATCGGCCGCTGGTTGAGCAGGCTGAGGCTGGCCGTTCCGAGATTCGTCACCTGGTGGGCCGATTCTTCCGCAACTCGCACGAGGACTTGGTCCTGAACATCCTCGAAGACCGCGGCATTGCCCCCGAGGAACTGGAACGCCTGCGCCGCATGCTCGAAGAGGGCGGCGCGAACTCCGGGAGGGAGCTGAAATGACCCTGCCCGGAATGGAACTGGCCGCGCAAATCGCCGTGGAGCGGGTGCTGAATTCCCTGCCCGAAGGCCTGCTGATCGCCGCCGGCGCCTGGCTGCTGCTCCGTGTGATGGGCCGCCAGAACGCCGGAACGCGATTCGCGGTATGGATGGTTGCGCTGGTCAGCATCGCAGCCTTGCCGTTGCTGGACAGCCCCGCTGCGGCGGGCTCCTTCTCGGCATCCGCGCCGAATGCCGCTCTCGCCATCCCGGGCCTGTGGGCGATGGCGTTCTTCGCGGTCTGGGCGCTGGCCGCTTTTGCGCTTCTGGCGCGCCTTGCCGCCGGAGTGTGGCAGATGAAGAAAATCCGTCGGGCCTGTATGGCAGTGCCCCTGGAGGATCTGCCGCAGACGGTGCAGGAGCCAATCCGCCAGGCCCGCAGGCCAGTGCAAATCCTCATCTCCGATGAAGCCCAGGTGCCGGCTGCGGTCGGATTGTGGAAGCCGGCCGTTGTGCTCCCGGCATGGGCGCTCGCCGAGCTGAGCGAGGACGATCTGCGCGCCATCGTCGTCCACGAGATCACGCATTTGCAGCGGCGCGACGACTGGACCAACCTGCTCCAGAAAGCCGTGCGCGCCGTTCTGTTCTTTCACCCGGCAGTCTGGTGGATCGAGTCGCGGCTCTCCATCGAACGCGAGATGGCGTGCGACGACGCGGTGCTGGCGGCGACCGGCAATCCGCGCGCCTATGCCGGATGCCTGATCGGGCTGCTGGAACGCGGCTGCGCGCGGCGCGGATGGACGGCGGCGCAGGCGGCGGTTGCCCGCGCCCGCGATGCCGCCCAGCGAATCGCGAGAATTCTGCATCCGGAACACTCCGCCAGCGTGCGCGTGGGACGCGTCGCGCCGGTGGCCGCGGTCGCGCTGTCCGCCGCCTGCCTGGGCGTGGCCGTGTGCGCGCCGCAGCTGGTGGTGGTTGCTCCGGCCGAGCCGGCCGCCATCGCCACCGCAGCGCCGCCGTCAACTCCCCTGCCGGCCGCCGCGCCAGCGCAGGCGAAGGTGGTGCGGACGGCTTTTGTGGAAGCCCATGCGAAGCCGTTGCGGACGAAGCCCGCGGTTGAGGCAAGACATGCAGCGCGGCCGCTTCCCGCCGTTCTGAGAGAGCAGAAGAAAGCTGCGCCGCGCGTTGAGATGGCCAGCATGGATCGGGTTGTCAGTCCGGCAGCGGAAGCTGCGCCGCAGCCAGACCTTCAGGAGACAGCGTTCTACAGCCGCACCGTGAGCACAGGCTTCGTGGCGGGGGCTCCTTCTGTAGTGCAGACAGTTACAGTAAGGACGGTGCGTTATGCGGGGAATGGAGTGGCGGTACAGCGTACGTCCGTCGTGCAGATCGTGTGGGTCGTCCCGGCGCAGGTTGTCGCAGAGACCGCCTGGCCAGCGGCGATCTAAAAAAATTTGGCATCAACAACTAATTCATTAAGAGGAGATCGTTTATGAAGCTCGGCATCTGGAAGAACTCGCTTCGCCGGCGGATCGTTATTTTCTCACTCGCCGCCACGATGCTTGCCGGCGCGGGAGCGTGGGAGCTGGCACGTCCCATTGCAGCGGACGCCGCCGCCGCACCGGTTCCGGCACCCACGCCGGCACCGGCTCCGCCGGCTGAGAACAGCACGCTGCTGGCGCTCGATCAGGCGACGGAAGCGCTGGCGGCGCGGGTGACGCCGGCGGTGGTGAACATCACGGTGACCTCGAAGCGCGGCGCCGCGGAAGGTGGCGCCGACGGGCAGAACCAGGGCCAGCCGTTCTTCGGCCCCGATTCGCCGTTTGGGCAGTTCTTCGGACAGCCCATGCAGCAGGGACCGGAAATCGAAAGGGTTCTGGGCAGCGGCGTCATCATTTCTCCGAACGGCTACATTGTGACGAACAATCACGTGATCAAGGGCGCGATGAACATCCGCGTGACGATGAGCAACCGCGAAGTGTACCCGGCGAAGCTGATCGGCGCCGATCCGCTGACGGATCTGGCGGTGATCAAAATCGACGGGCACAACTTGCCGTCGCTGCAGTGGGGCGACTCGGCGAAGCTGAAACCGGGGCAGATGGTCCTGGCGTTCGGCAACCCATACGGCTTCAGCTTCTCGGTCACCCGCGGCATTGTGAGCGCGCTGAACCGGCCGAATCCGACCTCCAACCGGTACCGGCCCGGCGAGTTCATCCAGACGGACGCGGCCATCAACGAAGGCAACTCCGGCGGCGCGCTGGTGGACGCTCGGGGAAAGGTGATCGGCATCAACACCTTCCTGGTTTCGCCAACGGGCGCCTTCGCCGGGATGGGATTCGCCATTCCGTCGGAGATTGCGAAGCCCACTGTTGAGACGATCATCCGCGAAGGCAAGGTGGAGCATGGGGTGATTGGCGTGACCATCTCCGATGTGACGCCTTCGAACGCGAAGTTCTTCGACCTGAGCAAGGCCGCGGGCGCGGTCGTGACCAGCGTCATGCCGGATTCGCCGGCCGGCAAGGCGGGACTGAAGACGGGCGACGTGATCACGGCGCTGGACGGCAAACCCATTGAGAACTCCGGCGAACTGCAGATGGAGGTGGTGCTGCGGCATCCGGGCGAGACGGTGCAGCTGCAGATCTCCCGCAACGGCAAGACCATGAACGTACCGGTCACGCTGGAGCCGATGAGCAGGGCGACCGGCGGATCGGAAACCGGAGAAGCGGGCGGCAAACAGCGCTGGGGCCTGGGCCTGAGCGATATGACGCCGTCCATTCGGCAGCGGATCAACGCTCCGGAGAGCGTTCAGGGCGCGGTGGTGCGGGCGGTGCAGCCGGGCAGTCCGGCTGACGATGCCGGTTTGCAGCCGGGCGACGTGATCGTGAGCGTGAACCGGAAGCCGACGCCGACGGCGGCTGACGCGGCCCGCCTGCTGGAGAGCGTTCCCCAGGGGCAGGATGCGCTGGTGCTGGTGTGGTCGGGTGGAGGCGACACCTTCCGGGTGCTGCACCCGTCGCAGAACTAGGGCGAAGGGTGGCGCTGCGCGGCTCGCCTGCGTGGGCAGCGGGCCGCGCTGGTGTTCGCTTTGGGCTCCCCTTAGGGGTCAACTTTTTGGCAAGCGCCTTGTTTTCAGCAACCTGCATTTCTTTTTCAGAGACTCTGGGCTGGAAGTGACTGAAAACAGAGCAGATGGCCAGAGGCGCTGGATCAGCGAGTCGGCTAGTTAGCAGTCGGCAGGCAGCAGTCGGCTCCGTCGCTGGGGGTACCCCCTGGGTTTTGCTATTTTCCGGCATGCATATGAATCTAACGGGCATAGCGGCGTGGCCGGTGCTGGCTGGTTCGGTAAGCATATGATTCCAAGGTAGTTATCGTAGCCATTTGTTTTGTTATAGATACGTATTAATATGATTCCATGGCGGTTAGCGGCTCACCCATGTGCCAACGGCGGCAGATGGGTGGCACCCGGCGGTTAGCGGTGGAGCGGTTAGCGGTGAAACGGGTGGCGAAAAAGCTGGTGGACACGGGCCAGCCTGGGTCAGGTGCGTCCGCTATGGGCAATTGAACCAATACGGATGCTTCGCATGATCCCGCCTCCCTGCCGGAGACGGGGCAGTCAGGGTGATAGCTGGGTTGAGAGTGGCCCCCCCTGGGATTTTGCCATTTTCCGGCATGCATATGATTCTGAAGGGCACAGCGGCGTCCGCGGTCCTGGCGCGTTCGGTAAACATATGATTCCAGAGAGGTTGCCGTAGCCCTTTGTTTTGTGGATACGTATGCATATGATTCCATGGCGGTTAGGCTCTCACCCATCTGCCAACGGCGGGTAGATATGGGGCACCCGGCAGCTGTCGGGTAACTGACGACTGTTTGAAGCTGTTTCCTCCGGCAAAAGGGAAAAGGTCCGCGCGAGGGCGGACCTTTTCTGTTTTTCCAGCTATATCCAGAATAGCAGGTTGAGAGAAATGGAATTCCGGAAAGTTGCGGTGGAAGTGGCTTGGAATCAATGGGAAAACTTTGGTAAGGATTGACAGCCGCAGAGGGAAACGGGGCTTAACCCGCTCTATACCGTCGTCCAGCTGCGCCGGACCGGAGGCAGGTTTCAGCGCGGGGGAAGGCCGCCGAGGTCGAGGGCGCTAAGCGAGGGGAGGGTGCGGAGCAGGGCGGAGAGGCCGGGGTCGGGGAAGCGGCGGAGGTAGGGGCGGAGCCAGGCGGCGTCGGCGGCGGTGAGGCGCGGGCCGGGGGCGTTCTGGGGATGGCCGGTCTGGTGCTGGAACCAGGCGGTGGTGTAGAGGCCGGAGGCGCAGCGGTCGACGAGGCGGTGGAGCATCTTGTGGTCGGCGTTGTAGAGGTCCTGGCCATTCGCGGAGCCGAGGGCGGCGATCATGACGAGGGCGGCGGCGGTCTGGAGGTGGTCGCGGTAGGCGCTGGCGCCGCGGGCCATCTCCGGGGGGATGGCTCCGTAGAGGTCGATGTCGTGGATGGACTGGCTGAAGACGGAGACGGACCAGTTGTAGTCCGGGCGGCGGTTGGCGGCGATGGCGGCGGCCATGACGGCGAAGGCGGCCCAGGCGCGGCTGCGACTGACGGGGCCGGAGGCGAAGCGCGAGCGGATGGCAGAGGCGGAGCGGCCGAGCCAGGCCTGGATGCGGGCGCGGCGGGCGGCTGAGCCGGCGGCGGAAGCGACGCCGGGGCGGATTTTCAGGTCGACGACGGCGAGGGCGGCCAGGGTTTTCGCCTGGAGAAGGGCGGAGGGCGCCAGCGAGGCGAGGGAAGCGCGGGATTCGTGGCCGAGGATGCGGAGAGCGCAGTCGGCGGCGGGAATGCTGCCGGTGCGGCGGTACGTGTCGGCGGCGCGCTCGGCCTGGAGGAGCGCGGTACGGGTGGTGGCGGCGCGTGCGGGACAGGAGTATGCGGCGGATGTGGCGCGGGGCGGATGGAGATCCCATGGGGAGCGGAGCGCGGCGGGTGGATGGGCGGATGGATGGGCCGCGGGAGCGAGGAGGGCTGCGAGCAGGAGGGTGGGGAGCAGGGTGGCCATCGGATGGTTAGACGAAGGTATGCCGAGGACAGATGGATGTGGCGCCGTTGTTGTTCAATGGGGCGGGCGCAGGAGTTCGGAAAGGCTCATGCCGGGGCGGGCGCCCGCGGCACGAGCCGGATAGCTCATGAGCGGCGGGCTACCAGGTTTCCGCCGGTTCGGGATGGCCGTTGAGCGAGCGGCAGGGCGGCCCGAAGTAAGAGGGAGGAAGCTCGTCGCTGTGAATGACGATTTTTTCGACGACTACGGTGGGGTCCACCATGGTGAGGCGCAGGATGTGGCGGCCGGGCGTGGCGACAGTTTGCGAGAAGTGCATGATGCGGGCGTTATTGGCGTCGTTTTCGTAGTAGTCGTGGCCCAGGAAGGTCTCCGAAGCGCGAGTTTCAGGGGAGAAGACGTCCACCACCTGGAGGGGGCCATCGTCGAACGAGACCGCGAGACCGAGTTTCCGCTCGGGCACGATGTCCAGGGTTGGGCTGGTGGTGACTGAGATGTGGTAGAGCCCTGCTTTTGCGAAAAACACCGGGTATTCGAGACGGGGCGCCGGCGCGGGAGGCTGGACGGTGCTGGCCGTCACGGGGAAGACCTCCATGCCGGAGATGCCGCGGCCGTAATCGGGAATACGCTGCCAGCGGACGCCATTCACGGGGACGCTCCCGGTTGCGGACTCGGCGGCGAAGGCAATCGGTCCAACCAGGCCGCCGAAGCAATCGCGGGCTTCGCGCTCCTGGCGCTGGGTGGCTTTGATGGCGGTGACATGGACGGGCACGTGTCCATTGGCTCCGGTGACGGTGACGACGGCGTGCGAAGAACCGGGAGGGAGCGTTTGCCAGTCAACGCTGACCCAAAGGCGGCGATCGCCGCCCGCTCCTGGCGCGGCGGTTTCCGTGAGACGGACCCAGGGCTTGTCGGCAGCGGCGTGGAAGGCGAGCGGCCGGGTGCCTCGGGCGAAGACATCGATGTAAGAGCGCGCCGGGGTGAGGGAATCGAAGGGAGGAAGAATGGGCTCGTCGTTGAACGGGGACGCGGGACCGACGGGCCATGCGCGGGGCGAACCATCGACAGCGACGCCGATGTCGGCGGAGTCGGGCAGATCCACTTCGGTGACGGCGGGCATGATGTTGACGACGGGCGACATCCAGCTGGTATAGCCGATATGCGTCTGGTCCATCATGTGGTTCCATTTTCCGTTCATGAGGGTTTTGTTGTAGTAGTCGCTGAACTGCTGATCCTTTTCGAACATCTCCCGGACGCGGGCGGCTTCGGCGTTGGTGCTGGCGCGGCCTTGTTCGGCATAGAGCGCATTGCGGGCAGCGGCGATGTACATATCGTTGAGATTGGCGCAGGCGCGGACGGTGTGGAGGACCAGTTCGTAGAAGGCGGGCCGCGTCTCCGGCGGCAGCTTTGCATTGAGGTCCTCGGCCTGGACCAGGATGCGGTTCCACGCCGCGGAGACGCGCTCGGCCTCGCGGTAATGCGGCAGGCTGAAGGTGTTGGGCTTGACCAGTTCGGGTTTGCGCCAGCCGTTGTATTTGGCGTATTTCGCAACCACTTCCGCAATGGCTGAGGCATGCTCGGGGCCGAATTCGCGCTGGGCCCAGAGGCGCTGATAGCGGGCGATGCCGTCTCTGCGCATGGCCTGAGGGTTCCAGGCCATGCGCAGGAAGAACTCCATGGGAATTTCAAGGGGCTTGAGGTCGCCGATGTTGCCGATCCATATGCGGGTTGCGCCGTATTCACAGGCGAGGTTCATCTGCTCCCAGATTTTGGGGAGGGGATTGCTGTTGATCCATTTGTAGGAGAAGGGGCCGCCGTTCATATCCATGTGGAAGTAAATGCCGGAGCCGCCTTTGCGTT
>DAHVZZ010000054.1:0-2689 GCA_027323785.1 Acidobacterium sp.
TGACGACGGCGATGGTGAATTTTGTGACGGAGACGGTGGGCTGGAAGACGGACGCACAGTACTATACGCTTTCCTACGCGGTGAACAACGCCTGGAAGAGCGACGCGGCGCTGCGCGCGGGCTCGGTGACGCAGCTGCGGCAGACGATCGCGGCCGATCCGAAGTTCCGGGTGGTGATCGCGCATGGGTGGGACGACCTGTCGTGTCCGTTCATGGGGTCGGTGCTGACGGTGAACCAGATGCCGATTATGGGCAATCCGGGGCGGGTGTCGGTGCATGAATTTCCGGGCGGGCACATGTTCTACACGCGGGCGGCGAGCCGCCGGGCGTTCGAGAAGGTGGTGCAGGCGATGTACTCGAAGGGATGAAGCGCCTGAGACGAGGCTCCGCCGTGGCGGCGGAGCCTTTCTTTTTTGCGGGAAAAATCACGCGGGTCGGGAAGGCGGCGGCCTGGGCCGCGAAAACGGTAGTCTAAATGTGACATGCAGCGCATTCGTTCGCTCCTTTTCGTGGCCCTGATCGGCTTTGTTGCGGCGGTTTTCTGCAGAGCGGAGACCTACCGCGTGATTCACACCTATCCGCACGATCCGCGGGCCTTCACCCAGGGGCTGATCTACGAGGATGGGCACCTGTATGAGAGCACCGGGCTGAACGGGCGCTCGTCGCTGCGCGAGGTGGACCTGCGGACGGGGAAGGTGATCAAAGAGAAGATGCTGCCGCAGCGCTATTTTGGCGAGGGGCTGACGAACTGGGGCAATACGCTGGTGCAGCTGACATGGATGGCGCATACCGGGTTCGTGTGGAACCGGAGCACGTTCCAGCTGATTCGGACGTTTCACTTTTCGGGCCAGGGCTGGGGGCTGACGCAGGACGGCCACGACCTGATCATGAGCGATGGAACGCCGACGCTGCGCTATCTGAATCCGAAGACCTTCCAGGTGGTGCGGCGGCTGACGGTGACGTACCACGGCAAGCCGGTGCGGGAGATCAACGAGCTGGAGTACATTCGCGGCGAGATCTGGGCGAATATCTGGATGACGAACCGGATTGCGCGAATTTCGCCGGTCACCGGCCACGTGATCGCGTGGATCAACATGAAAGGGATCATTCCCGACGTGGAGCTGCGGAGCAGCAACGCGGTGCTGAACGGGATTGCGTGGGACAAGGCCGATAACCGGATTTTTGTGACCGGGAAGCTGTGGCCGAAGCTGTTTCAGATCCAGGTGGTGCCTTAGGGCCGGGGATCGCAGGAGCGCACAGGCCCGTGGCCGCGCGACTTTGCGCAGCTGATTACGTCTGTGCGCCGGGGATTCCGCGTGCTTTGCCGGGAGGCATACCGGCATCCGATAATGGAAGGAGCCGAGCGGCGCGCAATCCCTCGCGATTGCAAATTCCGGTCTTATCCGCGCTGGGCAAGTATGTGATCCGTGGAGCAAATTGGCAGCGCCTGAGACGGCCCAATCCGCGAGTTCCGAGAGCCACTGGCAGCCGAGCCACAATGTCTGGCTGATCGCCGTTTCGGTGATGCTGGCGACGTTCATGGAGGTGCTGGACACCTCTGTGGCGACGGTGTCTCTGCCGCACATTGCGGGGAACCTTTCGGCGACGACGGACGAGTCGACCTGGGTTCTGACGAGCTATCTGATCTCGAACGCGATTGTGCTGCCGACGTCGGGCTGGCTGAGCCAGCGGCTGGGGCGAAAGAAGTATCAGCTGATCTCCGTGACGCTGTTCACTCTGGCGTCGATGTGGTGCGGCGCTGCGACGAGCCTGGGGATGCTGGTGCTGGCCAGGGTGGTGCAGGGCGCGGCGGGCGGCGGGCTGCAGCCGGTATCGCAGGCTGTGCTGCTGGAGAGCTTCCCGGTACACAAGCGCGGGCAGGCGATGGCGGTGTACGGCATGGGGATCATCGTGTCTCCGCTGCTGGGTCCGCTGGTGGGCGGGTGGATTACCGACAACTATTCGTGGCGATGGATTTTCTACGTGAACGTGCCGATTGGGGCGCTGGCGCTGATCATGATCTACACGTTTGTGGAGGATCCGCCGTACCTGCGGAGGCTGAAGGGCAAGGCCATCGACTACATGGGGCTGGGATTCCTGGCGCTGACGCTGACCTGTTTTCAGATTGTGCTGGATAAGGGCCAGGAGGCGGACTGGTTCGGCGCGGTGTGGGTGCGGTGGTTCGTGGGCATTGCGGTCGTGGGTCTGGTGGCCTTCCTGGTGCGGGAGCTGACGACGAATGAGCCGATTGTGAACCTGCGGGTGCTGAAGAACCGGAACCTGGCGACGGGGACGTTTCTGATCGGGCTGCTGGGCGTCATCATTTATGGAACGACAACGCTGCTGCCGTTGTTTCTGCAGGATCTGATCGGCTACAACGCGTATAACAGCGGCCTGGCGGTGGCTCCGCGGGGGATTGGCGCGATTGCGTCGATGTTTCTGGCGGGGCGGCTGATCAACAAGGTGGACGAGCGGCTGCTGATTGCGATTGGGGTGGTGATCCGGGCGGCGTCGCTGTTTATGCTGGGCGATCTGAACCTGAGCATGAGCATGGGCAGCGTGGTGTGGCCGAATATCGTGAACGGCTTTGCGAACGGATTTCTGTTCGTGCCGCTGACCACGATCACGATGAAGACGCTGCCGCGGGAAATGATGGGCTCCGGCACGGGGCTCTACAACCTGATGCGGA
>DAHVZZ010000065.1:0-2553 GCA_027323785.1 Acidobacterium sp.
CCCGAGCCCGCCGAGCAGACGGAGGAGGCGCTGGCATGAGTGACATCCGCATCCTGAAGACCGGCGAGCCGGACATCCTCCAGACGAGTGACGGCAGATTGACCCTGTCCGTGCCGATCCAGATCAAACGCCGCAGCGGGCGCAAGCTGGTCACGCTGCCGAGCGGCGAAACCGCTTCCCGTGCGGCCGTGGGACGTAACCCCGACGACACTCCAGTTGGCGCTGGCGAGGGGGCATCGCTGGCTGGCCATGCTCGAGTCGGGGGAAGCGAAATCACTGAAGGAGATCGCCGCGCGGGAGGGGATCGACAACAGCTACGTGAGCCGGATGGTCAACCTCACCACGCTGGCGCCGGACATCGTGGCCGCGATCCTGGACGATACGCTGCCGAATCACATCACCCTGTTCGACTTGGCGGTGGACCCGCCGGCGTTGTGGGATGAGCAGCGCGCGGATTGGGCTTGGAAGTGGCTGACCTCACGCCAGCCGATTAACCTTGTCCTGGATGGCGGCGCAGGTTTCCAGAATCGCATCGAACTCCGGCTGATCCGACAGCAGCAGGCCGTCCTCACGCATCGCCGCAAAATCCTGCGCCAACGCCGTGCGCGATGCGCCTTCCGGTACCAGCTTGATCGAGCCGCTCACAGCCTCGACGTAGTCGATCTTGCCGCCGTTGGCATCCTTCTCGGCGAAGAACATCGACTTGTGCTCGGCCACCTGATGCGCCAGTTGCCGATCGGCGGCCGCCTTGTCGAAATGCTCGGTTCGCGCCAGCGCCGCCAGGTCGCACCAATGACGTGAATAGCGTTCGCCGCGCAGGCGTGCCTGACGGCAGTAGACGTGTGCGGCCGTGGCCTTCTCCCAGAACGTACGTTCGGCGGCCATGACCAAGGGCCGTGCCGTCGGAAAGGTCACGCCCTCGATCCACGGCGCGATGTCGCAAGCCACCGGATGGAACTGATGCGGCTCGCCCGTGGCCCGCGCCCCAAACTCCAGTTGGACAGTCGCGGAGACATAGCCCGTGCCGGTCTTCACGGCGGGATAGGCGATGATCAGCTTGTCGCGCTCCTGGCCGGCGAGACTCAAGTCCGCCTGCAAGCCGCTCGCGGCCAAGGCGTCTTCGATGACCGGGCGTACCGTCTGCTCGATCCACTCGGGAAGCCGTGCGCGTACCGCGCGAGTGAGCTTCTTCTCTTGGCTCATCGATGCCGGAATCGGATTGCCTTCGCGCAGCAGATCCGGCGCCAGGGCGCGGATGTCGTAGGTCAGATCGATGTCTTCCGAAAAGCGGTCGATGACCTTGTAAACCTTGGAAAGCGACGTGCCGCCCTTGAACGTCAGCGTGTCGGCGATGGGGGAGGCGTAGATTGCCGAGAGCGTCCACACCACCCAGATGTCTTTTTCCAGCAGGTGTGCCGGGCGGCCGCTCTGGGCCGCCGCGTATTCCACGGCCTCGACCCGATCGGCCTGGCTGAGCGCGAACCAGGACTCAGCCATGCGCATTCATCTCGCTGACGGCGCGGGCCATCCATCCGGGCAGGGCCGCCCGCGCGGCCTGCAAGGCGGCCCATTCTTCCGTGGGCAGTTGGGCATGCAGGATGTGCAGGGCGGAGGGCGCCTGCTCGGGTCCCAGCCAGGACAGGGCGCGAATGGCCTTGCCGGCCGGGCGCTTGCCGAGCGCGAGCTGCCAGCGGCTGCCGTGCTTGAGCTCGACGGTGCGGTTACCCAGGCGCAGCTTGCGCGTGGGCCCCGACGTCAGAAAGATCTCCCGGGTCGGCACCTGCGTGGTCAGCCCCAGCGCATTGGCTTCCGCCGCGCCGTTGGGCACGACGACTTCACCGTGGGTGGACGCGATGGCTTCGACGACCGCCTCGGTCGAGGGCGGGCGGGAACCGAAGCGGCTGGCCACCGGCAGGGCGTAGGCCCCCCGTCCGACGCGCAGCAACTTCCCCTCGCGTGCCAGCCTGGTCAGTGCCTGATCCACCGCGGCCCTCGACGCCAGATGCAGGAATTCCTTGGGCGAGATCAAGCCTCCCTCCGGGAGGGCCTGGGCGGCGGACAGAATGGCTTCGCTGAGGTGGCTCATGGGGCGGTCTCCATTTGTCAGAAGTATATATCCGTTTCTGACATCTTTCAAACCACCTCGGCGTCGGCATGAACGGTGTGGTTTCCTTTGGTCGGGCGATGCTTCGATCCAACCGCTTGATTCGTCCGCGCGTAACTCGTTGATTTGTAGGCGTGGCGATTGCGGCCTTTGCGGACTTCGGGCCAGTTTCCCGGAGCGAGGCCGGAGAGAACAACGGTCGGGAGAGAGAGGAAGGTGGCCCGGGACGGGGCCATGGGCCGGATGCCGAAGTCCGCAGGCTTCCGCAGGAGTCCCCGCGAACACGCGGGAGCCGGCGCGATCAGGCAAGAAAAAACCCCAACCGAGAACGGTTGGGGTTTGGGTATTGGTGGTGCTTTCAGGAACCGAACCCGCGTCCGTCATCTGAACAGGAGTCCGTCCGCAAGTCTCCGGTCCCGATTTTGGATCATTTGGCCGTTTTCGCGGAC
>DAHVZZ010000083.1:0-2400 GCA_027323785.1 Acidobacterium sp.
GATGAGGATGTGCTGGCCGATGGGGCTCTGGTTGGGGAAATAGGTTTGCGCAAACCGCTGGTTGACGATGACGACGGGGGTGGAGGTGGGGGTGTCGGCGCCGGTGAAGGCGCGGCCCTGGAGGACGGGAATCTTCAGCGACTGGAAGAAGCTGGCGGTGATGGGGATGTATTTCTCGTCGCCTCTGGCGTCGCTCTGATTGGGGTTGCGGCCAATGACATCGAAGGGCAGATCGGGAACGATCTCGGTGGGAAGGGTGTCCGCAGCGCCGACAGAGGCTACGCCGGGAATGGCCGCAATTTGGGAGCGGAGCTCGCTGAGGTGCTGGGCGAAGGCGGCACTGGAGGAGGTTTGCTGGCTGGTGAAGCTGTTCTTGAAGGTCAGGACATTTTGGGTGGAGAAGCCTGGAGGCGTGTGGACAAGCTTCCAGAAAGTGGTGAGCAGGAGGGCTGCGCCGACGAGCAGGACGAGCGAGATGGCGACTTCGCTAACGACCAGAACCTTCTGGGCGGCGTGGCGGCCGGCGGCGATACGGGTGGAGTTGAGCTGCAGGCTTTCGTGGAGTCGATTCCTGCGCGTTTCCAGCGCCGGCACGACGCTGAAGATGAGGGCACAGACGAGGGTGAGCAGCGCGGCGAAGGCGACGGCGGCACCACCCAGGTGCAGCGAGGCAAACTGCGGTAGCTGGAGCGGGCTGAGGTGCATGAGCACAGGAGCGCCGACTTCGGCGACAGCGAGGCCAGCGAGGCCGCCGATGACGCAGAGCAGCAGGTTTTCGGCGAGCAACTGACGCATCATGCGCCAGCCGGAGGCTCCGAGGGCGACGCGCACGCCGAGGTCGCGGCGGCGGGCCACGGCGCGGGTGAGCAGCAGGCTGAGGATATTGGCGGCGACGATGACGAGCACCAGCAGCACCGCGCCCATGAGGATGCGCAGGGCGGGACGCATATTGCCGGTGATGGAGTTGTGCAGATTGACGATCTGGACGCCTTCGTAGCGGTTCCAGAGGTTGGGGTAGATCTTTTTGATTTCCAGGAGAACGCGCTGGAGGTCGGCGCGGGCGGCGGCTTCGGTGACGCCGGGCCTCATGCGGCCAACGAGGATGAAGGCGTGGTTTTGGTCTTCGGGCGATTTGACGATGGGCAGGGGAATCCAGGCATCGGATTTGGCGTTGAGGGCAAAGCGAGGATTGGCGACGCCGATGACAGTGTAAGTTTGGTTGCCGAGGACGATGGACTTGCCGATGATGCCGGGGTCAGCACTGAAGCGATGACGCCAGAGGGCGTTGCTGAGGATGACGGTACCGGGGGCGTGGGGCACCATGTCCTTTGGAAGGAAGCCGCGGCCCATGACGGGCGGCATTTGAAAGACGTGGAAGAAGCCGGAGGTGACGCGGAGGACGCTGATGGGGACGGCACTGTCTCCCTGGACGAGGTTAGCGTGGCTGGGGACATAATCGTAGGCCGTCATGGCGGAGAAGGTGCGGTTGTTGTCGCGGAAAAAGAGGGCGTAGGTGCCAGTGTAAGGAGCAGAGATGGCGCCGTTGGGGAAGGCGCGCTTGATCTGGACCAGCTGCCCGGGATGAGGAAAGGGCAGCGGTTTGAGCATGACGCCGTAGAGCACGAGGAAGACGGTGAGATTGGCTCCGATGCCGAGGGCGAGGGTGGCGATGGCGGCGGCGGCAAAGCCGGGGCTGCGGCGGAGCTGGCGCAGAGCGTAGGGAATGTCCTGGCGGAAGAAGGAGTTCATGGCTGCAGTCCTCGGTTCGTGACTCGGGTCGTATAGGGAAATGCACATGACGGGCCATTGCTCGCGTGGATTGCAGGGCATTGATAATGCAGTGATTCGGCGTTTTAGTGGCGGTTTCGGGACGGCGGCCAGTGTCCGATTCCGGACAGAATAGGGCGAAATCGGACAGTCTGGCGGTTGGGAAAGGCGTCAGGCGCGGAGGCCGATGCGGATGAGTGACTGGTCGGAGCCGGGGATGGGGACGGAGCGCTGCCAGTGGATTCCGGGGAGGGTATCGAGGGCGGGTTCGGTGTCCTGCGTGGCAAAGACGAGGAGGGTTGCGCCGGGCGCGAGGCGGAGGACGGCGGTGCGGCAGGCTTCGGCCATTTTGTCCACGGCGCGGAGGGTGATGGCGTCAAAGAGGCGATCAGGGGGCATGGATTCGACGCGGGCGGCCCAGACTTCGGCGTGGAGGGCGAGGGTGCGGACGGATTCGCGGAGGAAGGCGGCCTTTTTGCCCTGGGATTCGGCGAGGGTGACGGAGATTTCAGGGCGGGCGACGGCGATGGGGATGCCGGGGAGGCCGGCTCCGGAGCCGTAGTCGAGGAGAGTGCGGGCGGATTGGGGGACGAGCGAAGCGGCGAAGAGGGATTCGGCGACGTGACGGCGGAG
>DAHVZZ010000208.1:0-1690 GCA_027323785.1 Acidobacterium sp.
AGCGCTGGCCTTTGGGCTCATGGCCGCTGACGGCGGGGCCGACGTAGAGGCCGGTGGCCAGCCAGGAGGTGGCGATCCAGAAGATGGCGAGCTGGAGGTGCCAGGTGCGGGTGACGGCGTAGGGCAGGATTTTGTCGAGCGGGATGCCGTAGAAGCCGCCGCCCTCGACGCCATAGTGCGCGGTGAGGATGTCCATGAGGATCTGCACGCCGAAGAGCACGATGACGATGAAGAAGTACTTCATGGTGGCGCGCTGGCTAGGGGTGGATTTCACACTGAGGAAGGGATCTTTGTCAGGATAGGCGGGATGGAAGCCGCCCTTGTCCTGGGAGGCGTACCACCAGACGAGACCGCCGATGCCGGCGAGGAGGAAGAAGAAGCTGAGGATGCTCCAGAGGACGGCGGAAGAGGGCGGACGGTTGGCGACGAGGGATTCGTGGGGCCAGTTGTTGGTGTAGGTGATGGAGGAGCCGGGGCGATCGGTGTGTGCGGCCCAGGAGGTCCACCAGAAGAAGGCGGCCATTTCGCGGGCCTTGACGGGATTGGCGAGTGCGCCGGGCGGGATGGCGTAATCGGCGCGTCCGGCGCTGAAGATGTTGGCGTAGTAGGCGGCGAGCTGGTTGAAGGCCGCGGCGACATCGTCGCTGACGATGACGCGATTGGTGGCGGGATCGTAGGTATTGCGCCGCATTTCGCGGATGAGGCGGGCTTTGAGCACGGCCTGCTGATCGAGGCTGAGGGCGGCGAAGCTGGCGGCGCCGTCGCGTTTGGCCCAGGTGTCGAGGAGGAAGAGGGATTCGCGGTGCAGCCAGTCGGCGGTCCAGTCGGGCGCGACGTAAGCGCCGTGGCCCCAGACGGTGCCGATTTCCTGGCCGCCGATGGACTGCCAGACGCCCTGGCCTTCGGTGATGGCGGAGCCGGTGAAGAGGAGCTGGCCGCTGGCGGTGTAGACGCTGGGCAGCGGAGGGGCTTCGCTGATCATGTTGCGTCCGACTATGCCGAGAACGGCGAAGGATCCAATCATAACGATGGCGAGAGCCATCCAATAGCGCTTATAAGACATTGCCTAACCTCGTGGGTGAATACGGCGGTGCTGTGATGCCGGTCATGGAGCCACACTAACTACTGGTGCGGAGCGATGCAGGGACTTAAGTCACAGGCTGGGGAGCCGGATCCTATTTTTTCTATGTTGGGGGAGAAGGCAGGAAAGGGAGGGTGATGGATATCACACAGCGAGGCCGCCGACGGGGGCAGCCTCGCGGAGGTTATGGATGGTTATGGCCTGTCGATGTCCGCTCCTTTCCGGATTATCGGCAGGCCGGGCTGAGGTTAGCGGGCGTCAGCAAAGATGCCGGGCTCGCGGATGAAGGTGAGGACGAGCTGGAGGGCGAAGAGCAGGACGGCGGTTAGCTCCAGATATCCGGAGACGGGGAGAACTTTCCAGGCGGCGTAGAGATAGCCTTCGTAAGCGAGCGGCTCCATGCTGACGCGGAGGGTGCAGCCGGCGAGCAGGAAGAGGAGGGTGGCGAACATGAGCTTGCGGCTCCAGATGCCGCGCACGCCGGCGAAGTGGGGGAGGATGCGGGGGCCGACGGTCATGACCATCATGGCGGCGAAGCCGACGGTGAGAGCGTGGCGGGATCCGCCCCAGATGCCGCCGTGGTGATCGGCGAGGGAGGCGACGATGCCG
>DAHVZZ010000090.1:0-5910 GCA_027323785.1 Acidobacterium sp.
GCAGCCAGGGAGAAGCTGATGAGCAGCCAGTGCGTGAGGTCGGGACGGTTCGAGTTCGCGAACAGCGAGAAGGCCGCCCCTGGATTTCGGTCGTGCGTCAGGCGAAACACGCGTGGAATGATGACGATGTTCGAACCTTCCCGGATGTGGTGAACGATCCACGCCTTGGAAAGCCGGTCGAGCGCGACGATGAATGCCGAAATGAGCAGCAGCCAGGGACGGCGGTCGGTCTTCGTCACTGTGCCGCCTCGCGATATCCCATCTGGGCGAGTGCCGTGGCGCAGCGCCCGCAGACGTCCTCCCAAGAGCCGAACCTTCGAACGTGCTCTGGAGATTCGTCCGCATAATAGTTCCAGCAGCGGTTACATTTGTGGCCGGACGCGGGCGAGGTTGCGACTGTGGGATCGGCTCCGTCGACGCCGTTTTCGCTCTTTGCCGAGCCGAGAGCAACCTGCGAGACGTTGAACAGCTCTTTCAGGCTGCTGCGATACCGCTCCAGCAGCGCATGATCGGTCGGGTTCGCCTCCAGGATCACCTTTGCCTCCAGAGCCTTGCCGATCCGGCCTGCCTTGCGGTCGGTTTCGAGGGCCAGCAGGACTCCATCGCGGATCTGCAGCAGGCGCTGCCAGTCCTCGATCTGCCTTGCATCGGCTGGTCCCAGTTCGTCCGCCGCCGGAAACAGCGCCAGGTGCACGCTGGCTTCGCGGCCTTCGACTTCCGGCAGGTACTGCCACACCTCGTCGGCGGTGAAGCTGAGAATCGGCGCAACCAGCCGGACCAGCGCTTCGGCGATCCGCCACAGCACCGTCTGCGCGCTGCGGCGCTCCGTGCTTTGCGGCGCGAAGGTGTACAGCCGGTCCTTCAGCACGTCCAGGTAGAACGCGCTGAGATCGACAATGCAGAACTCGTTCACCGCATGATAGACGCGGTGGAACTGGAAATCGCCGTACCAGCCGCCCTTGCCGTCGGCCCCGCAGACCTTCTCCACCAGTTCGCGGGTCCGGGCGAGCATGTAGCGGTCCAGCGGCAGCAGATCATTGTCGGCAACTCGGTCTGTGGCCGGAGTGAATCCCGCGAGATTGCCCAGCAGGAAGCGGAAGGTATTGCGCAGCTTGCGGTAGTTTTCCGCCAGCCGCTGCATGATGTTCTCGCTGTTGACCACGTCTTCGCGGAAGTCCACGCTGGCTACCCAGAGTCGAACAATTTCCGCGCCCAGACGGTCGGCGATATCCACGGGGTCGACACCGTTGCCGAGCGACTTGGACATGGCGCGTCCCTGCTCGTCCAGCGTCCAGCCAGCGGTTCCAACCATGCGGAACGGCGAGGCGTGATCGGCGCCGACGCCAACGGATGTCAGCAGAGAGGTGTGGAACCAGCCGCGGTACTGATCGCCGCCCTCGAAGTACAGCTCCGCCGGCGCCTCCAAATTTGGCTCTGCGTCGAGCACGGCATACCAGCTGGCGCCGGAGTCGAACCAGACGTCGAGGATGTCGGTTTCACGCCGGAATTCGCTGCCGCCGCATTTGGAGCAGTGGACGTCTTTCGGCAGCAGCGCGTCGGCTGCCGCTGAATGCCACGACTCCGCGCCCTCCCGGCGGAAGAGATCGATAATGCGTCCGTTCAGGCCGACTTCGCTCACCGGGGTGTTGCACTGGCGGCACAGGAAGACGGCAATCGGCACGCCCCAGACGCGCTGCCGGGAGATGCACCAGTCTGGCCGGGTGGCGATCATGTTGGCGATCCGATCTTCACCCCACGCCGGATCCCACTTCACCGAGTTGCGGATCTCGTCCAGCGCGCGCTGACGGAAGGTTGTCGCGCTGCCATCCGGATTCTGCATCGGTGTGTCGATGTTGACGAACCACTGCTCCGTGGCGCGGAAAATCACCGGGTGGTGGCAGCGCCAGCAGTGCGGATAGCTGTGGTAGATGTCTGCCCGGCCCAGGAGGGCGCCGCGTGCGGCCAGCAGATCGATGATGTGCGGGTTGGCTTCGAAGACGGTTTTGCCGTCGTACTCCGGCAGGCCGTTGCGGATGCGGCCGGCATTATCGACGTGGCAGGTCCGGTCGAGCCCGTAACGCTGGCCGGTGTAAAAGTCATCCGCGCCGTGAGCAGGAGCGGTATGAACGGCTCCTGTGCCCTGGTCAGCGGTGACGTAGTCGGCCAGCACTCCGAGGATCTGGCGGTCGAGGAATGGATGCTGGAACGTGGCTCGCTCCAGCCGAGCGCCTCTGAATGTCGCAACAGGCGTCAAACCATCGAGGTTGCAGGCTTCTCGAACCGATTGGGCAAGGGCTTCCGCAACGATGTATACGATTCCGTTTGCCTGGTCTTCGAGCGCCACGTACTCGAAGTCCGGATGGAACGCGACAGCCAGAGAGGCGGGCAGCGTCCACGGCGTGGTAGTCCAGATGATGGTGGACACCTTCTTCCCGGCCAGCGCGGGATGGATGCCTTCAGGAGCGCTGGTCAGGGTATAGCGAACGTAGACGCTGGGGCTGGTGTGCTGCTCGTACTCGATTTCTGCGTCGGCGAGCGCGGTCTGATCGTGGATGCACCAGTAAACCGGCTTCAGCCCGCGGTAGACGAACCCCTGCTCGAAGAAGCGAAAGAACAGCTCCAGCGTGCGCGCCTCATATTCGCGGGACATGGTGAGGTAAGGCTGATTCCATCGGCCGAGAACGCCGAGGCGAACGAACTGCGAGGTCTGCAGTTCGACATACTTGCGGGCATAGGCGCGGCAGTGTTCGAGAAATTCCGCCGCGGGCATGGATAGCTTTTTGCGGCCCAGCTGCTCATCCACTTTGATTTCGATGGGAAGGCCATGGCAATCGAAACCGGGAACATACGGGGAATCAAAGCCCGCCATCGTCTTCGCCTTGACGATAAAGTCCTTAAGTCCTTTGTTCAGCGCGTGGCCCAGGTGGATGGGGCCGTTGGCGTACGGTGGCCCGTCATGCAGTACCCAGCGCGGCGAATTCCGACGGGCTTCGCGAATCTGCTCGTATAGACCCGTGTCCCGCCAGCTCCTGAGCCGGGCTGGCTCATTCTGCGGCAAATTAGCCTTCATCGGGAAGGCGGTGCGGGGCAGCGAGAGTGTGTCCTTGAGCGATGGGTAGTCGCCTGGCGTGCCTGCATCAGGCGGGAGGGCAGAAGACATCGGTTCTCCGTCGGCAAAATGCTTGTGAATAAAACTTCATTGTAGCTGGAGGACTGCCGTGACTTCCCGTCAGGTGGGTCGTCTATTCAATCAAAGGATCGGCAATGAACGGCTTTGGCTTATTCAAAGGCGGACTGGGGGCGGACGAGCTCTGGGGCGTCTTTGGTTTGGGCGCTATCTCGTTGTCCGCCCTGCCGCCGCCAGTGATGGGTGACATCTGCTAAGATTGCGCGACATGTGATTGCGCTCGTTTGGGGAAGACAGGCGGTACCAGCATGTTCGATAATCATGAGTAGCCGGTGAAGGTGCCCCGGCGGGTAGTATGGGAAATCAGCCATTGGCGAATTTGGAAATGGAACCAGTCGGAACGGAAACAGGAAACACGCAGATGACGACTCCGCCAGCGGCTCCGCGCCTGGGCAGCCTGGACGATGTGATTGAGGAGCCGATCTGGAGGACGCTGTGGAATGGCGTCTATGACGCGCTCTTTCCGAAGAAATTGCCGCCTCTGGAGCTGACATCCCAGCCGATTGCCGTTGTGGACCGGATGGCGGTCAAGCGGGATCCGAAATCGAGCGCCGTCTCTTTCGTCATGCATGTCATTGTTGTGGCACTGATTCTGCTGATGGCGCTGGCCGACTGGCGCACGCGGCCGATCAAGTCGCAGGTGACCATGGATACGCCCTATATTCCGCCGATGAAGCTTACTGCTCCCGCCATGCACGGCGGGGGTGGCGGGGGGGCTCACGAACTTGTCGAGGCATCTAAAGGCAAGCTGCCGAAGATGGTGAGGAATCCGATCACGCCTCCGCAGTTGCTGAAGTTGAATCACCCGATCATTCCGGAAGAGGCGGCGATTAAGATGCCCCAGCCGCTCAAGCTGCCGAATGCAGCGAATATGCCTAACCTTGGAATTCCAAATTCTCCGCAGGTCAAGCTGGAATCACAGGGTACCGGTTCGAACTCCGGGTTTGGGCGTGGGTCCGGGGGGGGCATAGGCGTCGGAAATGGGGCTGGACTGGGGGCAGGTTCCGGTGGCGGTTCCGGTGGTGGAGTCTATCACGTGGGTGGCGGCGTATCTGAGCCGCAGCTGATCTACTCTGTGGATCCGGAATTTTCGGATCAGGCTCGACGAGCCAAGTATCAGGGGATTTGTATCGTCCAGATCATCGTCGATGCCCAGGGGAATCCGCAGGATGTGAAGGTCGTCCGGCCGCTGGGAATGGGTCTGGACGAGAAGGCAGTGGAAGCGGTGAAGCAGTATCGATTTAAGCCCGCGATGCTCCATGGACACCCGGTGCCCGTGTTGGTCGACATCTCGGTTGACTTCAGAATTTACTGATCAACTTAATCAGACGGGATTCTTGCAGGTGAAGAAATGCGAGGGTCTTTTCATGCGCTGCGTCCGACAAAGGACCGTGCGGAATGGGGTCTCCAGCGTCTTACATAGAGAAGAACAATCGAGAAGGGCATTGAAGGAGAACCAGGCCATGACCCCGCAGGAAGCTCAGATGTTGCAGGACCTTGTTCGTAAGGTGGAAGGAACAGCGCTGACGGAAAAGGATCCCGATGCGGAAGCATTGCTACAAGATGGTCTGGGGCGCGATCCCGATGCGATTTACAAACTGGCCCAAACGGTGCTGATCCAGAATATTGCACTCGAACAGGCTCGGACTCAGATGGAGCGGATGCAGCGTCAGCTATCGCCGCCGCAGCAGCCACCGGTGCACAGCACGAGTTTTCTGGGGGATTGCTGCATCACCATGCGCCGCAGGCAGCTCCGCCACCTCCGCCACCGGCTTCGCAATATCAGGCGGTACCGCCATCGTACGGCGCTCCGGGATACGCGCCAATGCCGGGTTATGCGCCTCCGCCTTCATACGGAGGATCGGGCGGCGGATTTTTGCGTTCGGCAGCAACGACCGCTGCTGGCGTAGCGGGTGGGATGCTGGCGTTCGAAGGGATTGAGTCGCTGATGCACGGCGGGATGGGCAGCGGGTACGGCTTCGGCGGGGGCATTCCCGTGGATGAGACGGTGATCAACAACTACTATGAAGGGCCACAGGACCAGGGTGCAACCCAGGGGCAGGATGACCCTGGGCAGTATACCGACGGCAGCGCCGATCTTTCTGGAGATCAGGGCTTCGGGGATGAGCAGAACTATGGCGATCCCGGCGGCGACGACATGGGCGGAGACATGGGTGGCGACGACGGCGGGGACTACGTCTGAGATCTAACCGATCCAAGACCAGTGCAGGAGGTCAGACCTGGGCGTTTCAGGTGAACTAAGGCACACCATTGCCGATCAGGTGATGTCTTCGGTGTCGAAAGGCGCCTTGAGCGAAACGCCGTGTACCTGGCTGACGAGGTCGCGAACGACGTCCTCAAGCTGGCGCTGACTTTCCATCACGGCGCTCATCGTCTGGAGTTCGCCCGGCTCTTCGATTCGCTCCAGAAGAACGACGGCATGAGCCTGCGCTACATGATCCACGTTGAGGCCTTCGGGCGTCTTCGCCTTGATCCCGACGTTGGTCGGAGCAATGTCCAGCAACTCGGCAACGCGTTCGCGCATTTCGCCGGAAATGGGACCGATGCGCGGCGCGTTCAAAATCAAAGTGGTGTCCACATTGACGATGCGGTATCCCGCGTTCTGTATCTCCTCGATGGCCAGATTTAGGAAGATTGCGGAGTCGGCGTCCTTCCAGCGTGGGTCTCCCGGCGGGAAAAAGCTGCCGATATCGCCGGCGGAA
>DAHVZZ010000103.1:0-3296 GCA_027323785.1 Acidobacterium sp.
AGTTATCGATGTTCTGTGTCAAGCATTTCAATTTGCGAAAAAGTAACACAGCCGTTTCCTAAAAAGGATCCGGGGCCGGGGCTGTAGAGGCGGGAGGGCCGGTTGCCTGGCATAGGGAGGTTGCCGGCTGGATCGCGGTTCGCGATATCAGCCATTCGAGCCGTTTTCCTGATCTGACGGAGTGACTGAGATTCGGCAAGTGCAGCCGCTCTCTATTGGAACGGCCACGCGGGCCTTCCACGCCCCTCAGCATCATCCGGAGCACTGCTCTATTCTGGGAAGCGATGTCTCACTCGGATTTTGATTTGGCGTCGGAGTTGATTGCCAGGGCTCTGCGCGAGCTGGCAGCCGGATTCTCCTTGCCGGAGGGCCCGGCGAGGGAAGTGCCGGGTGTCGAGCGCATGCGGGAAGTGCTGGCCGAGGCTGCGGCGCGGATGGGGGATAACTACCCATACTTTCATCCGCTGTATGCAGGGCAGATGCTGAAGCCGCCGCATCCGGTGGCGCACGCGGCGTATTCGATGGCGATGGCGGTGAACCCGAACAATCATGCGCGAGATGGTGGGCGTGCGAGCTCGGCCATGGATATGGAGGCGGTGCGCGAGATTGCGGGGATGTTCGGGTGGAGCGAATTTCTGGGTCACCTGACGAGCGGGGGTACCTTTGCGAACCTGGAGGCGCTGTGGGTGGCAGGACGGATGATGCCCGGGAAGCGGATTGGGGCGTCGGCGCAGGCGCATTACACGCATCCCCGCATCAGCGCGGTGTTGGGGCTGGAGTTTGCAGAGATTGCCGCGGACGCGCGGGGCCGGATGGATACGGGCGCGCTGGAAGAGCGGTTGCAACAGGGCAATGTTGGCACGGTGGTAGTGACGCTGGGGACCACTGCGCTGGGCGCGGTCGATCCTTTGGCGGATGTGCTGGAGCTGCGGAAGCGGTATGGTTTTCGCGTGCATGTAGACGCGGCATATGGTGGCTACTTTACGCTGGCGGGCAATCTGGGATCGGAAGCGCGACGCGCGTTTGACGCGCTGGGCGAGGCGGACTCGATTGTGATCGATCCGCACAAGCATGGGTTGCAGCCGTACGGGTGTGGATGCGTGCTGTTTCGGGATCCGGCGGTGGGGCGGTTATACAAGCATGATTCGCCTTACACATATTTCACGTCGAGCGAGCTGCACCTGGGGGAGATCAGCCTGGAGTGCTCGCGAGCCGGTGCGGCGGCGGTGGCACTGTGGACGACGCAACGACTGCTTCCACTGGTGAGGGGCGGGGAATTTGCCGCGGGACTGGAAGCAGGGCGCGAGGCGGCGCTGGATCTGCATCGGCGGCTGCGACAGAGCGAGTATGCCATTGCGCCGCTGGAACCGGAACTGGACATCGTGGTGTGGGCAATGCGGGGCGCGACAGTGGAGGAGTCGTCAGCGCGGGCGCGGGCTGTGTTTGAGTATGCCGCACAGCGCGATCTGCACCTGGCACTGGTGCAGATGCCGGTGGAGATGTTTGAAGGGGAGCCGTGGAAAGAAGCAGGTGCGAGCCGTGCAAGCGGGATGGTAACATGCGTGCGCTCCGTGCTGATGAAGCCCGAGCATCGCCTGTGGATGGATGAGATCTGGACCCGCCTGGAAGGTGCGATGTGGAAGGCAGCGGAAAAGAGCGGGCAAAGGCCGTAAAAAGCCGTAGAATCAAGTTTTACCGTAGGAAAACTTATTGGGGAACCGAGAGTCGCGATGCTCGATGTAAACGGATTCATTGATCTCCACCGGGAGCGGTTTGGAGCACGCCCCACACTATTTGCCGCACCCGGCCGGGTGAACCTGATTGGCGAACATACCGATTATGCGGAGGGGTTTGTGTTCCCCGCGGCGATTGACCTGACGACGACAGTAGGGGTGACACCGAGGGCAGATGGGCAGGTGGTTCTGTACTCGGCGAATTTCGAGAAGGAAGCGCGCGTGGCCCTGGCGGAGCTTCCAGAGCGGGGCATCGGGCAGTGGGAGGATTATCCGCTGGGCGTGCTGGCGATGTTGCGGCAGGCGGGGATTGAGGTCCCCGGCTTTTCGATGAGCATCACGGGGAATGTACCGCTGGGTGCGGGTTTGAGCTCGTCCGCATCGATTGAAGTGGCAACGGCGCTGGCGCTGCTGCCCCTGTCAGGGAAGACGATGACGGGTCCGGAGATTGCGAAGCTTTGCCAGAAGGCGGAGAACGAGTATGTGGGTGCGCCGGTGGGGATCATGGACCAGTTTGTTTCGGCGTGCGGGGCCGAGGACCACGCGCTGCTGCTGGATTGCCGGAGCCTGGACTATCATCTTGCGCCGCTGCCGCATGAAGTGGTGTTTGTGCTGGTGAACACGATGGTGAAGCACGCGCATGCGGATGGGGCTTATAAAGTCCGGCGGGCGGAAGTGGCAGAAGGGACGGAAGTTCTGCATGGGATGAAGCCGGAGATCCGGGCGCTGCGGGATGCGACGCTGGAGGACCTGGAGCGTGCGAAGGGGCAGATGCCGGAGAACGTCTACAAGCGCTGCCGGCACATCATCAGCGAGAATACGCGGACGACAGCTGCCGCAGCGGCGCTGGATGCGGGAAATCTGAAGGAATTTGGCCGGCTGCTGGTGGCTGCGCACGCAAGCTACCGGGACGATTTTGAGGCGAGCTGCCCGGAAGCCGATATTCTAGTGGAACTTGCGCTGGAGCGGCCGGAGTGCATCGGAGCCCGGCTGACGGGAGGCGGATTTGGCGGGTGTACCCTGAACCTGGTTCGCGCTGAAGATGCCGATGCCTTCGCCGTCAGTCTGCAACGTGGATATTTCGACAAAACCGGGATCGATGCCGAGGTTTACCGGTGCCGGGCGTCGGCCGGAGCACATTCTCTTTGACGCTGGAATGCAATGGATTTCCCACAGATGTTCCCCGCGGAACCGGGGGAATCCTCATGGGAGCAGTGATAAAAGAGATGCAGACTTCAACTACAGACAGACCGGCCGGCAGCGGCGGAAACGCCGGACGCATCGAATTGATTTCGAGACCTGAATAATGCCGGTGCCGGTGGGTCGGATAGATTAATGAAAGAGCCGGTTTGAGCAGGAGATGCCCGTACAGCCGGCTGCAGGAGATTTGCTCTTTTCATGACCGCTCTGAATCGCCAACCAACCTCCCCCCTTGCGCGTTTGCCCGAAGAGGGTACAGTTGCTTATTTTTCGATGGAGATCGCAATAAGGCCCGATATGCCGACGTACAGCGGCGGACTGGGCGTGCTGGCCGGCGACACGCTGCGTTCCGCGGCGGACCTG
>DAHVZZ010000211.1:0-1926 GCA_027323785.1 Acidobacterium sp.
AGTCGAAGTCTCCCGGCTTCAGCTGCGCTGCCGCCTCGTTGCACCGGTTGTAGAAGACCACCGGAGGCCGCACTCCATACCCGCGGTCGCTGTACACCGTCGCCATATTCGGCCCGTTCACGCCGTTGTGCTCAAAATGCCGGTAAAACGGCCGCACCCCCATCGCCCGCACCCGCTCCGCAATCAGATCGCCGATCGGATAATCCACCATCGCCGACGCAATCCCCGTCTTCATCCGGAAGCAGTCCGCCAGATTGGCGGCCACATTGAACTCCCCGCCGCTCACGTGGATCGCGCACTCCGTCGCCTTGCGGAAGGGAATGATCCCCGGATCCAGCCGATGCACCAGCGCCCCCACCGAAAGAAAATCCAGTTCGCCCTCTTTGCGAATATCCAGACCACTGCTCATCCGTAATCTCTCCTCTTGTCGACTGTGATGATCTTTTTCCGGGAATGATCTTTACCCGCGAATGTGTGGCGCAATCCGCCTCGCGCAGTGGTCAGACCACTACGCATCCCATCATATCCAATTTACCGGGTCTCTTCGGATGCCGCCTCACTGCGCCGGCGAACCGGCCCTCGGCTGCCCAACGACCTTCACATCGTCCAGTACATCCTCCGTCGGAGACGCCGTCAGCTTCGCCGTGATCGTCTCTCCCGGATGCAGCTCCGCGGCCATCTTTGGCTGCTTCAGCGTGTACGGCATCGCCATGGAGCTCATATAGCCAGGGATCTCCGCCTGCAGCGTCACCGTCCCGGCCTTCGCGTCGCTCGAAACCACCACGCCGCGTATCTGGAAATGCTTGACGTCCGCTTGCCCCCGATGCCCATGGCATCCCGCAAGGCAAAGACCAGCCGCCAGCAACACGATGAAAACAAGTGGGGAATTCAGCCGGATCACACGCCAGTTTACACTTCTATCGAACCACGATGAATCTTCCCGGGCCCATTGCCGATGCGCTGCTGCGCGGCTCCACCGTTGTCGCCGCCAGCCCCCGCGCCTCCCGCGCCCTACACCTCCAGTACGCCGATGCTCAGCGCGCCGCTGGCCGCGAGGTCTGGCCCGCCCCCGCCATCCTCGACTGGGATGCCTGGCTCCGCGCCCTCTGGCAGGACCACGCCTTCGCCAACCCCGACGCTCCCCTCCTGCTCACCTCGCTCCAGGAGCGCGCCCTTTGGACCCGCATCCAGCACGAAGAAGCCGTTCCCGTCATCTCCCCCGAATCCATGGCCGCTCTCGCCATGGAAGCCTGGTCGCTCCTCTCCGCCTTCAACGCTCACCCCGCGCGCCGCACCTCCTGGGATTCCACCCTGCAAAAGCAGGAGCTCAACGACGCCGAAAGCTTCCGCCGCTGGGCCGATCTCTTCGAGCAGGAATGCGCCCGCAACCAGTGGCTCAGCCCCGCCCAGCTTGCCTCGGCCCTCATTCCGCTGCTCCCGTCCCTCGATCTCCCCCGCGAAATCTGCCTCGTCGGCTTCGACCGCACCACCCCGGCGCAGCGCGATCTTCTCGCCGCCCTCCAGTCCTGCTCCATCGCCGTCACCCATTTCCAGCCGGACGCCGCCGCCCATCCAGCTCCCCAGTCCTCCGCTCCTGACTGGCTCCTCGCGCCCGACCACCGTGCCGAAATCGCCGCCTGTGCGCAGTGGATTCGCAATCAGCTCCTCGCCAATCCCCAGGCCCGCATCGGCGTCATCGCGCCCTCCATCGCGGATTCCCGCGGCCTCATCGACCGCATCTTCCGCGGCGTCCTGCTCCCCGCCGCCGACATCCGCCAGCCCTCGCCCCTCGTCCCCTGGGAATTCTCCCTAGGTCAGCCGCTCGCCGAAGTCCCCGTCATCCGCGCCGCCCTGCTTTTGCTCCACTGGCTCGCCGCGCCGCTGCCCAACGACCACATCTCCTGGCTCCTCCTCTCCGGATTTGTC
>DAHVZZ010000106.1:0-2377 GCA_027323785.1 Acidobacterium sp.
CGACGAACTGCTCTTCGAGGAGCTGCGGGACTTCGACGCGGCGCCGCGCGCGGTACCGCGATGGGAACGCGACGAGCTGCCGCCTTTGGAGCTGCGGCTGCTGCTCGCGGCCGCGCTGCTACGGGACGAGGAGCGCGAAGAGGCTTTGCGCGGCGGAACCTTATCGCCTTCACGGCGAGCCTCAGAAAGGCCGATCGCCACGGCCTGTTTTGGATTGGTCACCTTTTTGCCGCTGCGGCCGCTGCGCAGCTTGCCCTTCTTCATTTCGCGCATTTCCTCATGAACCTTCTCCTGCGCCTTCGGGCTATATTTACGCCCTCCGGAGGAGCGGTGCGAGGATGAGGTTTTCCTGGTTGCCATAGAAGATTCTCCCTTCTCTCAGTGGGAAGCATACCCGGATCACCAGGTTGCGCCAGCAAATGCAGGGCGGATCAGGGCGGGCATCGCTTTTTGTACCCGCATCATCATTGCGCACCCGCAGCCGCCTGCGATCAGGTACCGTTGCAGTTGCGAGTGAACCAGGGAGGAACCACGATGATTTCCAGACGCAACTTCGCCAAAGGATCGGCGCTGGGTGCGGGCGCGCTGCTGGCGGCTCGAACGCCCCTGCTCCACGCGGCGGCGCACGACACAAAACACCCGCGCTTCGGCGTGAACTACGTGCCGCGCAGGCGCTGGTGGTACTGCTGGCTCGACTGGGATCGGCAGTCGGTGCGCGATGACCTGAGCGGCGTGGCGGGACTCGGAATGGACCACATCCGCATCCAGTGCCTGTGGCCGCTGTTTCAGCCGGGCATCGCCACTGTGAGCGACCGCTCGCTGGCGAATCTGGCGTCGCTGCTGGATGCCGCGGACGAAGCCGGCCTGGATGTCCAGGTGACGGTGCTGAACGGCTGGATGAGCGGGCTCCAGTTTATGCCGGCGTGGGTGGCGCCGCTGGCGGGATTCGGCAAAGGCGGAAATCTCTTCACCGATGGCAAAGTCGTCGAGGCCGAAAAACTGCTGCTGCACCGCATCGCGGAGACGGTGGGTGGACATCGGCGCTTCATGGGATTCGATATTGCGAACGAAGTCGACGTGCTGATGAACCCACAGAGCAATCCGGCGACGATGAGCGAAGGCGATGCGTGGGCTCGGGAGATGCTGGCGTACTGCGATGAGATTGCGCCAGGGAAGTTCCACGTGAACGGGATCGACCATGTGCCGTGGTTCAACGACTTCGGATTTTCGCGCGAACAGGCGGCGACAACCGGGCACGCATCGGTCATCCACTCGTACACGCTCTTCGACGGACTGTTGCAGCACTACAAGTATTCCGATCCGGCAGCGGTACACCTGGCGGAATACGAGGTGGAGCTGGCGTACGCCTATCACACCAACCTCCAGCGGCGCGTCTGGGTAGAGGAGACTGGTGCAACGGCGATGCCCGTCAGCTATATGCCCGAGTTTATGGAGCGCTCGGTGCGGAACATCGTCGCCACGGGCAAGGCCTGGGGCGTGACCTGGTGGTGCTCGCACGATATCGATCCCGCGGTGCAGGGTTTTGATGATGGCGAGTACCACATGGGGCTGCTGGATCTGGCGAACCGGCCCAAGCCGCTGGGGAAGAAGTTTGCGGAGCTGGCGGCGGAGATTCGGCGGCAGGGAGCGGAGGTGATTCCGCGGACGAAGGCGATGGTGATTCCGGATCGGGGGCTTTCCACAGAGGCGTGGCCTCCGGACTGGAAGTACGCGCTGCCGTTTATGCAGCTGACGGCAAAAGGCGTGCGGCCGGCGATTGTGCTGGAGAGTCGCGCCGGCGATGCCGAGTATCTGAAGGCGCGCGGCATTGCCGAAATTGTGTTGCGCGTGAGCTGAGAAGCAACTGCCCGCGGGAGCCGCGAAAATCGCAGAGAAATTCCGGGGGGCTGATCCAGGCCCCCACTAATTTCTACCGCCCGGCGGCGACCGGCGATGCGGAGGCGGGAAGAATGTCTTCGACATCGACCCACTGGGTGGGATAGTCCCCGGTGTAGCAGGCAACGCAATATTTGTTGTCTTCGGGGCCGGCGCAGGCTTTTTGTAACCCATCGAGCGACAGATAGGCGAGCGAGTCGGCTTCGATGAAGCTGCGAATCTCCTCGATGGTGTTGTTGGCTGCGATCAGCTCGGATTTGCGAGGCGTGTCCACGCCGTAGAAGCAGGGCGAGATGGTGGGCGGACAGCTGATGCGAAGGTGGACTTCCTTGGCCCCGGCGGCGCGCACCATGCGGACAATCTTGCGGCTGGTGGTACCGCGGATGATGGAGTCGTCGATGAGGATGATGCGCCGGCCTTCCAGCAGATTGCGGACGGGGTTGAGCTTGAGCTTGACGCCGAAGTCGCGAACGCGCTGCTC
>DAHVZZ010000115.1:0-2503 GCA_027323785.1 Acidobacterium sp.
TGCATCTCCAGCCCGGCGTGAGCCTCCACCGGTTCGTCCGCATGCTCCCGCCCAGCGCCCAGCCGCTGCACCGCCCACCCGACTTTCGTGCAGTCCGCCGCGGAGAAGTATCCGCTCTTCGCCGCGCAAAAGACCCTCCGGAACCGCGGCCGGTGGAACGCCATCCCGGCATCCACAGCCGCCGCATCGCCTCCCTGCGCCTCCACCATTTCGCGAAAGACCCGCAGCGCCGAGCCGTCCATCAGCTTCTGCTCGGCAACCTGCCGCCCTTCCTTCGCGGTCGCCGCCTTGCCGCCCAAAAAGATCATCCACCCCGCCAGCACCAGCGATACCTCCCGCAGATCCTCACTCAGCGGATGCCGCATGCCTCGCAACAGCTCCATTGATTCGGCAATCTCGACCCAGTTGCCCGCCATCCTGCCCAGCGGCTGGCTCATGTCCGTCAGGATGGCCACCGTTCGCGTTCCCGCTCGCTCGCCCGTCTCCACCATCAGCGCGGCCAGAAAATGCGCATCGTCTTCGTTCCGCAGGAACGCCCCCGATCCCGTCTTCACATCGATCGCCAGTGCATCCAGTCCCGCCGCCAGCTTCTTGCTCATGATCGATGCGCAGATCAGATATGGATTCTCGACCGTCGCCGTCCGGTCGCGCAGGCTGTACAGTTTCCGGTCAGCCGGAACCAGATTCCTCGTCTGCCCCACAATCGCCGCGCCGCACCGCTCCAGCACCTTCCGCATCTCCGTCGGCGACAACTGCGTGCGATACCCCGGAATCGACTCCAGCTTATCCAGCGTGCCGCCCGTGTGCCCCAGCGCCCGCCCGCTGATCATCGGATCGGCCAGCCCCGCCGCCGCCGCAATCGGAGCCACCAGGAATGACGTCTTGTCGCCCACTCCGCCCGTCGAGTGCTTGTCCACCGTCCCGCGTCCCAGGCCGGAGTGCTCCAGCACCTCGCCCGAAAACCGCATCGCCGTGGTCAGCGTATCCAGCTCCCTCAGCGTCAGCCCGCGCAAAAACACCGCCATCAGCCACGCGGAAAGCTGCTCTTCGGGAATCGTCTCCCGCGCCGCGCCTTCCACCAGGAACCGCACCTCGTCCGCGCTCAGCTCCTCGCCGTCCCGCGTCTTCCGGATCAGATCGACCACATGCAAGCTCATCGCGGCTTCTCCAGCCCAAAGCCATACGGCAGCAGCTCGCGCAGCAGCCGCGTCTCGGTTCCGCCGGTCCATGGAAAGGTCACCACCGCATCCTCCGCCGCAAATTCGCTCAGCACCTGGCGGCAGGCCCCGCACGGCGAACACGGCGCTCCGGCCCGGTTCGTCACCGCCACCGCTACAATCTTCGGACCCGCTCCGCGCTCGCTCACCGCGCGGCACAGCGCGTTCCGCTCCGCGCAGCTCGTCAACCCGTAGCTGACGTTCTCCACGTTGCAGCCGGTCACGACCGTTCCGTCCTCAAACAACAGCGCCGCGCCCACATAAAACTTCGAGTAGGGCGCATACGCATTCTCTGCCGCCGCCCGTGCCGAACGGCGTAGTTCGTCCAGAGTTTTCTCGTCGATATTCCGCATCTGTCTCTGAGCTTAACCGCCCACGACCGCCCAGCCAAACCCGCCTCAAGTTCCGTCCATTCCTTCCGATAACCTCACCGTGGACGACCTGACACGCGAATTCCTTCTCGAAAGCCAGGAAGGCCTGGACCGCATGGAACGGTGCCTCACCGACCTGGAATCCCGCCCCGGCGATGCCGAGCTGCTCGCGGAAATCTTCCGCTCCGTGCATACCATCAAGGGCACCACCGGATTCCTCGGCTTCAGCCGCCTCGAAGCGCTCTCCCACGCCGGCGAAAACCTGCTGGGTCTGCTGCGCGAAGGCCGCCTCGCCGCCAGCCCGCAAATCGTCAGCGGCCTGCTCGCCCTTATGGACATGCTGCGCGCCATCCTGCGATCCATTGAATCCACCGGCGCCGAAGGCGAAAGCCACAGCGACGACGCCGCCATGATCGCCCGCCTCGAAGCGCTGCAGCGCGGCGAAGCCGCCGCAGCCACAGCCGTCGCCGAGCCGGAATTGGCCGCCGTTGCCGCCCCGCAGGCATCTCCCCGGAAACGCCGCGGCAGCCGCCCACCGCGCGCCCGCCGCCCCGCGATCAATCCCGAACAAGGTGCGCCTCTTCCGCCTGAGGGCGAAGAGGCAGGGCCATCCGCGGTTGCGGAAGCCGCATCGCCCGCCGAGCACGCGCAACCACGCTCCTTCGGCAGCGATCCGTCTTCCGCCCCCGCGCGGCCCACAGCCGAACCCGCCCCGCCGCCCGAAGCGCAAACCGCGGCTACCCTCGGCACCGCGGACTCCACCCTGCGCGTCAACATCGATCTGCTCAACCGCATGATGAACCTGGTGGGCGAGCTGGTGCTCACCCGCAACCAGATCCTGCAGGCCACCAGCACCGATTCATCCTTCTCGCTGCTCGGCCGCCGCCTCGATATGGTCACCGCCGACCTCCGCGA
>DAHVZZ010000122.1:0-1933 GCA_027323785.1 Acidobacterium sp.
ACCGGCGCAGCGCACAGGTTTTGAGGGCGGGCTGGATGGTGTCCGCGGGCAAGGCGGGATGGTGCGGCTGCGCGGCCCAGTTATGAGTCTGACCAGAGTTCGTCATCGGCTCGCTTCAGGACCGGCCCCGACCGCGAACGATGGGTTGTCGCCGCTTCCCGAGAGGCGTGGGGCCGTATGCGGGCAGCCATTTTCCGTCGTCATTTGCGATCATCGAAATTCCACTGCAATTAGCTCACCTCGACATCACAGAATCTCCGCTCAGTTTTCACAGGAATGGAAGGCATGAAAAAGCAGACACAGGCGAAGAAGGCCGCTCCGGCGGCGAAGAAGGCCGGCAGCGCGGCGGCGAAGAAGACTCCTGACTACAAGAACCCGAAGCTGGCCTCGGCGCGGCGGGTGAAGGACCTGCTGGGGCGGATGACGCTGGAAGAGAAGGCAGCGCAGATGCTGTGCATCTGGCAGAAGAAGCCGGAGACGATGACGGACGCGGCGGGGAACTTCGATCTGGCGAAGGCGAAGAAGACGTTCCGCGACGGGCGCGGGCTGGGGCAGGTGGGACGGCCGAGCGACGCGGGCGGCGGACGGACGGCGCGACAGATGGCCGAGCTGACGAACGACATTCAGAAATTCTTTCTGGAGAACAGCCGGCTGGGGATTCCGGTGATGTTCCACGAGGAGTGCCTGCACGGACATGCGGCACCGGAGGGGACGAGCTTTCCGCAGCCGATTGCGCTGGGGGCGACGTTCAATCCGGCGCTGGTGGAGCAGCTGTTTACGATGACGGCGCTGGAGGCGCGGGTGCGCGGGGCGCATCATGCGCTGACGCCGGTGGTGGATGTGGCGCGGGAGCCGCGCTGGGGGCGCGTGGAGGAGACGTACGGGGAGGATCCGTACCTGGTTTCGCGGCTGGGCATTGCGGCGGTGAAGGGCTTCCAGGGCGATGCGACGTTTAAGGACAAGACTCGTGTGCTGGCGACGCTGAAGCACTTTGTGGGGCACGGGCAGCCGGAGTCGGGGATGAACTGCGCGCCGACGAATGTGTCGATGCGGGTGCTGCGGGAGACGTTCCTGTACACGTTCCACGAGGCGCTGAAGGAGGCGGGCGCGGTGACGCTGATGGCCTCGTACAACGAGATTGACGGGGTGCCTTCGCACGCGAACAAGTGGCTGCTGCAGGATGTGCTGCGGAAGGAGTGGGGCTTTAAGGGCTTTGTGGTGTCCGACTACTACGCGATCTGGGAGCTGGGGTATCGTCCGGACACGCATGGGCACTTTGTGGCGAAGAACAGCCGGGAGGCGGCGAAGCTGGCGGTGGAGGCGGGGGTGAATATCGAACTGCCCGATCCGGACTGCTACCTGCACCTGGTGGATCTGGTGAAGAAGGGCGAGCTGAAGGAGCGGCAGATGGATGAGCTGGTGGCGCCGATGCTCTATTGGAAGTTCGAGATGGGGCTGTTCGACGATCCTTATGTGGACGCGGACGAAGCGGAGCGCGTGGTGGGATGCGAGGAGCATCGCGAGCTGGCGCTGACGGCGGCGCATGAGGCGATCACGCTGCTGAAGAACGAGAACAACATTGCTCCGCTGAAGATGGACGCGGTGAAGACGATTGCGGTGATCGGGCCGAACGCGGATCGCGGACTGCTGGGCGGCTACAGCGGCGTACCGAAGCATAATGTGACGGTGCTGGACGGGATCAAAGCGAAGGTCGGCAAGAACGTCAAGGTGCTCTACAGCGAAGGCTGCAAGATCACGGTGGGCGGGACGTGGAACCAGGATGCCGTGGTGGCCAGCGATCCGGAAGAGGACCGGCGGCAGATTCGGGAGGCCGTGCAGGTGGCGAAGAAGGCGGATGTGATCGTGCTGGCGATTGGCGGCAACGAGCAAACGTCGCGCGAGGCGTGGGCTCTGAACCACATGGGCGACCGGA
>DAHVZZ010000124.1:0-2641 GCA_027323785.1 Acidobacterium sp.
TGCCACCCATGAACCTCGAACTCGCCCCTCAGGCCAGCGCCGAAGCCATCGCCTCCATCCGCCGTTACGCCGAAGCCAATTTCTCCGAGCCCCTCGGCGAGCTCGCCGCCGGACTCCTCCTCAACTACTTCCTCGAAGAAATCGGCCCCGTCATCTACAACCGCGCCGTCGCCGACGCCCAGGAGCGCATCACCCTCCGCCTCTCCGACCTCACCGGCGAGCTCTACGCCGACGAATTCCAGTACTGGCCCCGCCACGCCAAACGCAAACCCACCCGCTGAGCCGATACCCCCCGCTGTCCCCGCCTAGGCTCCAATCTGCGCACTTAGCCATGGAGCAGGCACCTCGCCACCAATGCCTGGTCTGCGCAGACTCGCCCATCGTCATTTCGTTATTCTCGGGCATGGCTCCCGGCAGCAGAAAGACTGGTAGGGGACCTGTCGGCCCACGGCATACAGCGGCGGCTGATCCGTTTCGGTCAACCGCGAGAGCATCTCCACATACTCGAGATGCCGATCAGTGTGCCAGATGCGCACCAGGATGCGGCTGTCGGATTGCGCCAGCGTACTACAGCAGCGACACAGCAGATCGGGCACCGCTCCGGGCCGGACATAGTAGATGGACTCGCAGAAACAGATGGCGTCGATACTGCGGCCTGACAGGGGGAAGTCTTCGATGGGACTCACGTACCATTCGGCGCTTTCATCTCCGGCACTGCGGGCCGTCTCGATGGCAGTCGCGGAAACATCCACGCCGATGTAATGGCCGCGCCACCCCCGCAGTCGCAACGCGGCGCGAAGATTGCCCGCACCGCATCCCAGGTCCAGGATAACCGTATCGGGACCCATATTGCTCAGCGCTTCCACCACATCGGCTGGACAACTTTCAGCATGGATTGGCCGGGTGCGGTGCTTCCTGTCCCAGAACAGCTTCTTAACGAACGAGGGTGCGTAGCTCCGAAGACGACTCATGTTCTATCCCTGCGGCCGGCCGCGCTCGCTTGCAACCGCGTTACGTCCGGCTTCGGTGATAAACAACTCTTTGTCAGCATCCCGCTGGAAGCGCTTCCAGCTGTAAGGGGGTCTTGCTGTAGCGCAGGAGGGCACCGGACAGATTGGCCATGGTGGGCACTTCCCGCTTTTTGCACGACTGAAGCATAACTGAAGCCATGCTGGCAGCGGCAAATCAGGATTCTGCAGGGATTACGGACGTAACCCAGTCGAGCCCCAAACTCCACGCCGCCCCAGTTCCCGCCTTCATGCCGAGCCGCGGGCCTGGAAGGATCTGGCGTCGCAACGCCCCTACCGCAGCACCGCCATCATCGCCAGGTTCAGTCCAATCATCAGCACCGCCGACGCCGGAATCACCAGCAGCGCCTTCCGCAGCCGCGTCGCGTCCCCGCCCGCAATCCCGCCAATCACCCGCGAGCTCACCGCCAGCCCCGCCCATCCAAACGTGATCACGATCCCCAGCGCCGTGCTCGTCATCTGCGGAAAGTTGTTCGCCACAATCGCCAGCGCCGTCGGATAGACAGGCGCCATCGACAGCCCTGCCAGAAACACCAGCGCCGCCGCCCCCCGCGCGCTGTGCACCCGCAGCATCAGAAACGTCGTCACCGCCATCGCGCACGACGCTCCCAGCGTCACATCCGCCGCCGTCGCATGCGCCAGCACCGGAACCACGCCCACGCGTCCCACCAGGATTCCCAGCGCAAATCCCAGCGACAAGATATTCAGCGCCCGGCCCTCCGGCACGCCCTGCGCAATCAGGTGCCGCACCAGCCAGTTCCACACGCCCACTTCGCAGCCCACATACAGGAACAGGAAAAACCCAACCAGAAACAGCAGCCCGCGCCCCAGCACCGGCCCCGCGTCCGCAAAAATGAACTTCCCCGCGCCCGTTGGCCCCGGCATCGGAGCCGCCGCCTGAATCGCCAGCACCACCAGCGTCAGCCCCGCCACCGTGTAGCAAAGCCGCACCCAGTTCCGCTTAAACAAATTCGCCGAGATAAACGGCGTCGCCAGCCCGCCCAGCCCAAAGAACAGATTCACCAGATTCAGCGCGATCGCCCGATGCGCCTCGCCCACGTCGCTGGTCAGCGCATTCGCGCCCGTCACCACAATGCCGCCGCCCGCGCCCAGCACAAACAGCAGCAGCACCACGCTTCGGTAGCCCTTCGACCGCGGCAGCCAGTACAGCGCCAGCGCAATCAGCGCCAGCCCCAGAATCAGCCCCGCCTTCTTGCCGTAATCGTCCAGCAGCGGGCCCACCCCCAGCGACGCCAGCATCAGCCCCAGCGCCTGCGCGAACGCAATCGTCCCATTCTGCCGCGGCGTCAGCTCAAACCTGCTGGAAAGATCCGGCAGAATCGTCCCCAGCATCGCGGCAATCATGCCGTAAACAAAGATCGCCACCACGGCGGCTACAATTAACAAGGCAAATCTCCTTTCGCATGCCTTAGCACCCCATCAAATCCCCACAACCCTTCCACCAGCCACCACTCTGGATGCCCCATCTCTCGCAGAGAGGCGGGAGGAAAAATCCCCACCAGTCACCACTCTGGATGCCCCGTCTCTCGCAGAGAGGCGCGATCACTTGATTGGACCACCATCCCACTCCAAACCCTCTGTGTCGTCCGCGT
>DAHVZZ010000132.1:0-3746 GCA_027323785.1 Acidobacterium sp.
GCTCGCTGGCAGATGCTCGGCCAGGAGGCCGATCTCCCGCGTGTAGAAGCGATTGAATCTTCTGATCTGGTCAACGAGGGGTGCCTGCATTTCTCCTCCAGTGTTGTCACAGACAACATACAAGATGCGAATTTCATTTGCAAGTGTTCAGGCGTTGAAAACCGGGCCTGGCGTCCGCGGACCGCTGCTCTCGCCTGCCTCTGGACTGACGAGCTCAGGCCAGCGCCATGTTGAGAGAACCGCGGGCCCTGGCAGCATGTTGAGTTTGCCCGCGATTCTTCAGCAGACTACCGCTCTGCCGATACGGGAACTTCTCGCAGGCGGACATCGTACGATATGTCGTAGACGACCTGTCGTATACGACACGACTCCGATTCAAACGATGAGGTAACTCCGATGACAGAAATTGCAGCAGGGACAGCTGCGTGGACAGCAGCATGGATATCGGCGGCCGCCGTAGCTGAAGAGGCGCGACGGTGGGCGGAGTGGCTGTGGCTTGCTTTGACGATTGTGTGGGTAGTCGGGATGTTTACGACCCGCCGGACGGTGCGCCGACAGACCAGCAGCTCGAGGGTATGGCAGAGCGGAATTGTGCTGCTGGGATTCTGGCTGCTGTTTGGCCCTGGGACGGGCATTCGCGGGATCGATGCGACCGCGTTCGCTGTTACCACAACGACTGCACTTGCGGGACTCGCAACGACGCTGGCCGGTGTAGCGTTCGCGATCTGGGCGCGAGTGACTCTCGGTGCGAACTGGAGCGGCGTGATAACGGTCAAGGAAGGACACACCCTGATACGGCGCGGCCCGTACAGCATCGTGCGGCATCCTATCTACACAGGTATCCTGACTGCGGCCGCCGGAACCGCCCTGACGCATGGATCGGTCCGTGCCCTTTTGGCGCCGCCCGTCGTGGCCTTTGGCTTCTGGTTGAAGACGGTGACGGAGGAGCAATTTATGGCAGCCGAGTTCGGCGAGGCGTATATGCGCTACCAGCGCGACGTGCGGGCGCTGATACCATTTCTGTTTTGAGAATGTGCAGTGACTACACGTAAAGAAGAGAAACTTCTCCGTGCCCTGGCGCAGGATCTGGAAGCGCAGCTGCAGCGCATCCGGAGAAAGATGCGGAGGCGTCTGGAGGCGGAATACAGGCGTGGCGAGGTGACGGGGCCGCAGCGGCTGGTGATGCATGTTCTGGTTGGCTCAGAGGGAATGAGCCTGAAGGAGCTGAGCGCCAGAGTCAGCCTCGCGCACAGCACGGTCTCGGGGATTGTTGACCGGCTCGAGAAAAGAGGTTTTGTGAACCGCCGGGCGCTTGAGAGCGATCGCCGGGTGACACAGATTACAGTATCCAAACCTGTCCGGGAGTTTATGGAGAAACAAGCGCCGGAGTTGGCCCTGCATCCGCTTCTCAGCGCGTTGCGAAGGGCGAGCGAGGCCGAGCGCAGCGCCGTGCGGAAAGGGATCGAAACTCTGGAGAGATTGCTGGAGGAGTGAGATCAGGAGATGCTGGCCAGTGATCCCGGGTATGCTGCTTCGCGCAGGAGCAGGTGATTCGACGCCAGAAGCCCAAATCACTTCCCCAGAGCGGCTTGTGCGGCAAAACGCGGACAGCTACCCGTAGACGGGGATGGGTCCAGCGAATTGAGGGTTGCTGCGGCGTTCCGCCTGCGCTCAATCACCCCATTCGCGCAGGCGCGATGACGACCCCGGGTGCCTGCCGCAGCGAGGCGGGCGCTGCGCGCCAGCTTTGTGGGCGGGTTGTTTGCGCGAGTTGGGTGTGTTGCGAGAGGATCATGGTTCTCGATGGGCGATACTTTGCGGCAGTGCATTTGGCCAGCGAATGGAGGGAGTGCGGAAGTGGATAAGGACAATACGGTGACGCGGCGCGAGGCGCTGCAGGGGCTGATGGGCGCGGCGGTGGCGACGATGCTGCCGGCGGTGGGGATGGCGGAGACGGCGGGTTTGGCGGCGTGGCCGGGCGCGTGGCCGGAGCGGAGGCGTCCATTCAACGCGGACTGGCGATTTCACCGGGGCGATGCGGCGGGGGCCGAGGAGGCGGCGTTCGACGATGCGCGGTGGCGGCGGCTGGACGTTCCGCACGACTGGAGCATTGAGGATCTGCCGGCGGAGGGCGGCGAGCCGACGGGGGCGGTGTGGAGCAACGCGTCGGATGTGCTGCGGAGGGGGCCGTTCAGCTTTTACGCAAGCGAGGGGCAGGGCGCGACGGGCTGGATGGTGGGGGGAGTGGGGTGGTACCGGAAGCGGTTTGCGCGTCCGGAGGTGGCGGCGGGCGGCCGGGCGGAGTTGCGCTTTGAAGGCGTGTACATGGACAGCGACGTGTGGGTGAATGGCGCGCATCTGGGGAATCATCCGTATGGCTACACGGAATTTGCGTACGACGTGACGCCGCACCTGCGGGACGGGGACAACGTGGTGGCGGTGCGGGTGAACAACACGGGGCGGAACAGCCGGTGGTACTCGGGTTCGGGGATCTTCCGGAATGTGTGGCTGGATGTGGCGGGTGCGGTGCGGATTCCGGCGCATGGAGTTTATGTGACGACGGCGGAGGCTTCGGCGGAGTCGGCGGTGGTGCATGTGCAGGTGACGGTGGAGAACGGCGGCGCGGCGGCGAAGACGGCGACGGTGCGAGCGCGGCTGGTGGATGGAGATGGCCGGTTGGCGGGCGAGGCTCGGCAGACGGCGCAGGTGGCGGCGGGCGGGAAGGCGACGGCGATGTGCGCGGTGCGGCTGGAGCGGCCGCGGCTGTGGTCGCCGGATGATCCGCAGCTGTACCGGGCGGAGATTACGGTGGAGGCGGATGGGAAGGCCGCCGATGCGGCGGCGCTGCAGGCGGGCGTGCGGACGGTGGAGATTGACGCGGCGCAGGGGCTGCGGATTAACGGGCAGAGCGTGAAGATCCGCGGGGGCTGCGTACACCATGCGAACGGGCCGCTGGGGTCGGTGAGCATTGCGCGGGCGGACGAGCGGCGGGTGGAACTGCTGAAGGCCAACGGATTTAACGCGATCCGGACGAGCCACAATCCGCCGTCGCCGGCGTTTCTGGATGCGTGCGACCGGCTGGGCGTGATGGTGATGGACGAGGCGTTCGACTGCTGGGAGAAGGGGAAGAATCCGCAGGACTACCACCTGTACTTTGACGCGTGGTGGCGGCGGGATTTGACGAGCATGGTTCTGCGGGATCGGAACCATCCGAGCGTGATTTTGTGGAGCATTGGGAACGAGATTCCGGAGCGGGCGGAGCCGAAGGGCGTGCAGCTGGGGCATGAGCTGGCGGCGTGCGTTCACCATTTGGATCCGTCGAGGAAGGTGACGGCGGCGATCTGCGGGCCCTACGACCATCCGGGGCAGACGTGGAAGGATATGGAGCCGGCGTTTTCGTATCTGGATGTGGGCGGGTACAACTACGAGCTGGCGGAGTATGGGAAGGATCACGAGAAGTATCCGGAGCGGGTGATGGTGGGGACGGAATCGTTTCCGGGGCAGGCGTACCAGAACTGGGAGGCGATTGATCGCGACAGCTGGGTGATTGGGGACTTTGTGTGGACGGGGATCGACTACCTGGGCGAGTCGGGGATTGGGCACTCGACGATCCGGAATGGGCCGGGGCAGGGCGAGTTCAATGGGCCTTATCCGTGGTTTGAGTCGTATTGCGGGGATATCGATCTGATTGGGAACAAGAAGCCGCAGTCGTATTTTCGGGATGTAGTGTGGCGGCGGAGCCGGGT
>DAHVZZ010000145.1:0-2499 GCA_027323785.1 Acidobacterium sp.
CGCCATGCAGGGCGGACCCATCTACTGGGTCGCCGTCCACCGCCTCCATCACCAGCTCACGGACAAGCCCGGCGAGCCCCACTCCCCGCGCGACGGCGCATGGTGGTCCCACATGGGCTGGATCCTCTACGGCAACCTCCACAACGGCGACCCGGCGCTCAACCGCTACGCGCCCGACCTCACCCGCGACCGCTTCTACGTCTGGCTCAGCCGCTTCCACCTGGTCCCGCTCATCCTCGTCAGCGCCGGCCTCTACTACTTCGGCGGGCTCCCCTGGCTGCTCTGGGGCACGGCCCTGCGCGTCGTCATCGGCTGGCACACCACCTGGCTCGTCAACTCGGCCACCCACATGTGGGGCTACCGCAACTTCGATACCCGCGACGACTCCCGCAACAGCTGGTGGGTCGCCCTGCTCTCCGGCGGCGAAGGCTGGCACAACAACCACCATGCCCACCCGGTTTCTGCCACCCACGGCATGACCTGGTATGAGCCCGACTTCAACTACTGGCTCATTCGCGTCCTCGGCTTCTTCGGCCTAGCGCGCAAAATCAAGGTCCAGGGCATCAAGGGCGGTCCGGCGAAGGTCCTTCATCCCTGAAGCCGACCCCATCTCCAACAAAAAACCCCGCACGGCTCCCATGCCCGGCGGGGTTTCTTGTAAGCTTTCATCGCGGAATTCAAAAGCATCAATTTTGACAGGGAATTTCGACCGAAGATGGGCGCGATGCTCGCGTCAACCGAAGCGGAGAAATCTGCGGCTCCCCTCGCCCAGCCGCACAACTCCTCCAATCAGTGTTGCCCCGCCTCGTATTTCCCCACCTCGGGCCGAAACGCAATCGCAATCCGGTTCCACACATTGATCACGCCGATCGCCCACGTCAGCTTCGCGACGTCGGCGTCGTCGAACTCCTTCCGCAGCTCCATATACACCAGCTCCGGCGCATGCCCCTGCTGGATGTTCGCCACCGCCTCGGTCCATGCAAGCGCCGCCCGTTCCCGCGCGGTAAAAAACGTCGCCTCCCGCCATGCATTCAGTGCGTAGATTCGCTGTTCCGTCTCGCCCTTCGCCCGCGCGTCCTTCGTGTGCATGTCAATGCAGAACGCGCACCCATTCATCTGCGAGGCGCGGATCTTCACCAACTCCAGCAGCAGCGGCTCCAGCCCGCTCTGCCGAATCACGTGCTCGAAGTGCAACATCGCCTGGTATCCCTCCGGAAACGCCTTCACATAATCGAGTCTCACTTCCATTCCTGCTCCTCTTCCTTCGCCGCTGGGCTCTTGCGGCCGCTCTCTTTGGATGCCCGGTCTCCAAAAACCGTCCCACCTTTTCCCGCCTTAACCTGCCATCCACCACCCCCACCGCGAATCCGATACATTCAACATCATGAGCGCCCCGGCCACCCACAACTTCGACGCCCTCATCCTCGGCGCCGGCGCTGCCGGGCTCATGAGCGCCATCGAAGCTGGCCGTCGCGGCCGACGCGTCGCCGTCCTCGACCATGCCGACCGCCCCGGCAAAAAAATCCTCATCTCCGGTGGAGGCCGCTGCAATTTCACCAACCTTCACTGCCGCGCCGAAAATTTCCTCTCCCAAAACCCCCACTTCGCCAAATCCGCGCTCGCCCGTTACACCCCGTCCGACTTCCTCGCCCTCGTCCACCGCCACGGCATCCCATGGCACGAGAAAAAACTCGGCCAGCTCTTCTGCAACGGCTCCGCCCGGCAAATCCTCGATATGCTCCTCGCCGAGTGTGCCGCCGCCAATGTCCAGATCTTCCTGCGCACCTCAGTTCGCACCGTCTCCCGCGATACCGGCTTCCACCTCATCGCCGGCGACCAGTCCACCCGCACCGAATTCCGCGCGCCCGTCCTCGTCATCGCCACTGGCGGCCTCTCCATCCCCAAAATCGGCGCCACCGGCTTTGGATACCAAATCGCCCGCCAGTTCGCTCTCCCCATCGTCGAACCGCGCCCCGCGCTCGTTCCCCTCATCCTCGACCCCGAAGACCAGCGCCGCTGGGGCGACCTCACCGGCCTCTCCACTGAAGTCGTCGCCTCCACGGATGACGCCCGCTTTCAGGAGAAAATGCTCATCACCCACCGCGGCCTCAGCGGCCCGGCCATCCTGCAAATTTCCTCCTACTGGCGTGAAGGCGCACCCATCTCCCTGGACTTCGCACCCGCCTCCAACCTCGCCGCGCCGCTGCTCGCCCATCCCCAGCGCGACATCGCACGTGTCCGCGCCGCCCTTCGCGAGAAACTCCCCCAGCGCCTCGCCGACCGCCTTCTCGAACTCGACCCGCCCGCGGGCTTCAACAACCGCGCGCTCGAAGCCTGGGACCAATCCCTCCACAACTGGCAATTCTTCCCCGCCGGAACCGAGGGCTTCGCCAAGGCCGAAGTCACCGCCGGCGGCGTCGATACCGCCTCGCTCTCCGCCAAAACCATGGAAAGCCGCGTCCCCGGACTCTTCTTCATCGGCGAAGTCGTCGACGTCAC
>DAHVZZ010000215.1:0-3052 GCA_027323785.1 Acidobacterium sp.
TTTTTGGCGAACATCGATCCGGTGCTGCAGGCTGACGTACGGCGCAAAATGCCGAAGGCCAGGATGGTGTGCGGCGACACGATGAATTACTGGATCAATGGCCACGGCGAGAATCTGGCGAAGGTGCTGGGAACGCTGGATACGCTGCTGATCAACGACACGGAAGTGAAGCTGCTGGCGAAGGAGCGCAACCTGGTGCAGGCCGCGCGCGCGGTGCTGGATATGGGACCGAAGTCGCTGGTGGTGAAGCACGGCGAGTACGGAGCGACGGCATTTTTCGGAGACGGGTCGTTCACGGATGACCGGTGCGAGACGCCGTTCCGGGCGCCGGCATTGCCGCTGGCCGAAGTGATGGATCCGACGGGTGCGGGCGATTCCTTCGCCGGAGGATTCTTCGGGTACATCGCATCGCAGCCGAAGCTAACGCCGAGCGTGTTTCGGCGGGCGATGTTTTATGGGAGCGTGATGGGGTCGTTTGCGGTGGAACGCTTTGGCACGGAGCGTCTGCAGCAGCTGTCCCAGAAGGAGATTGAGGAACGCTTTGCGCTCTTCCGGCAGCTCTCGCACCTTGACTAAGGCCGCGCAGACGGAATCTGCACCGGGGCGGCAGGAGATGGCCCGCTCGATACGGCATGAGACAATTTTTGCCGGGATGGCGGCGGCGCTGTTTTCGCTGCTGTCATTCGATTACTGCTATTCGCACAAATTGCTGCTGCTGTTCGGCGACGCGGTGGCGCATCTGCATATCGCGCGGCGGATTCTGGATTCGCTGAATCCCGGGATCCGGCAGATTGGGTCGGTGTGGCTGCCTTTTCCGCACCTGCTGATGGTGCCGTTCGCGGCAAAGATGTCGTGGTGGCAGAGCGGGATCGCGGGAGCGATTCCGTCGATGGCCTGCTATGTGCTGGCCGTGGCGGGCATGTGGCGGCTCTCGCGGTACTGGCTGCGGCCGGCGGGCGCGGCGGCGGCAACGGTGTTCTTTGGGCTGAACCCCGGGCTGCTGTACATGCAGACGACGGCGATGACGGAGCCGCTGTTCCTGTGCCAGATGGTGTGGAGCACGCTGTTCCTCACCGCGTATCTGCGAGCGCTGCGGGCCGGCGATGGACGGGGCGCGGCACGCATGCTGACGGCGTGCGGGCTGGTGCTGGTAACGGCCGTGTTTACGCGCTATGACGGCTGGATATTTACGTGCTTCGTGTGGATGATCGCTGCTCAGGGGCTGTGGAAGCGGCGGGCATGGACATCGCGGGCGGGCGGCGCGTTTGTGCTGTTCACGATGATGCTGGTGACGTCGCCTTTGCTGTGGTTTGCGTGGAATGCGCGGCAGTACGGCGACTGGCTGGACTTCATGCGCGGGCCCTATTCGGCGAAGGCTATTGAGCTGCGAACGGCAACGCCCGGTTCGCCGATGTATCCCGGCTTCCATAACATGCGGGTGGCGGGGCTGTACTTCCTGAAGACGGCGGAACTGGGAGCTGCTCCCATGCGGCTGACGGATCTGCTGCTGGTGCTCACGCTGGCGGGGCTGGTGGCCGCGGTGGTGAAGTGGCGGGGACGGGAGATTCTGCCGGTTGTGCTGCTGTGGATGCCGGCGCCGTTTTACGCCTATTCGGTGGCTTACGGCTGGGTGCCCATTTTTATTCCGGTGTGGTGGCCGCATTCGTTCTATAACACGCGGTATGGCATGGAGATGCTGCCCGCCTTTGCGCTGGGACTGGGCTTTCTGGTGGCGCGGCTGATGTACCGGACCGAGCGGAGATGGCCGCGGTATGCGCCGCTGGTGGTGTTGTCGGCGCTGCTGCTGATCCTGGCTGATTCGGCGGCGCTGGTGCACGAAGTGCCGCTGGTGCTGCGGGAGGCGATTGCCAATTCGCGAACGCGGATCCCATTTGAAGAGGCGTATGCGCGGGAGCTGGATCGCCTGCCGAAGCAGGGGACGATCCTGGCGTACATGTCCGCCCATGTCGGAGCGTTTCAGGATGCGGGGATTCCGCTGCGCCGGACGATCAACGAAACCGACTTCTATCAGTGGCAGGCGGCGCTGCAGCATCCGGCGCAGTCGGCGCAATGGGTGATTGCGGAGGACCATGATGCGGTGGCGAAGGCGGTGAAGGATCATCCGGAGGGGCTGAAGCTGATCAGCATTGTGTGCTCGACGGGTCAGCCATGCGCGCGCTTCTACCAGTCAACGCTGGCGGCGAAGGATGGTAGCATCAGCGCAAAGCACTGAGGACAGCGCGCGGGCCGGAGACTGTTGGGCCGCGGGGAGGATGGAGAAAGAATGCAGTTTGCCAAAGCACATGCCTGCGGGAACGACTTTCTGATTGTGGAAGGGGCGTGCGATCCCGAGCTGGCAAAGAGGCTGTGCAGCCGCAATACCGGAGTGGGCGCCGACGGAGTCGAGTTTCTGGAAAGAACCGGTCCGCTGTCGGGACGGATTCAACTGGCGAACGCGGATGGGTCGATTGCGGAAATTTCCGGCAACGGCACCCGCTGCGTGGCGGCGTGGATGGCGCATGTGGGCAGCGCGAAGGCCGGAGATACGATCGCGCTGGAAACGGACGCGGGTCCGCGCGCGTGCCGGATTGTGGAGGCGAACGGCAGCCGGTTTCAGATTGCGGCAGGAATGGGTATTCCGAAAGTCGAGCAGGCTCAGGTGCGATTGGCGGACAAGACAGTGGTTTATGGTATTCAGGTCTCGACCGGCAATCCGCATTTCGTGCTGGTCGTGGATGCGAGTTTCCGGGCGCACAGCCGAAGCTGGCAGGAACTGGGTCGGGAGATTTGCTTTAATCAGCAATTTCCTCAACAGACCAATGTGGAGTTTGCGCGGTTGATTCGCGGCGATGAGATCGAGATTCGCATCTTCGAGCGAGGGGTGGGGCCGACGACTTCGTCGGGCACGGGAACATGCGCGACGGCGGCCGCGGTGATCGCGCAGTGCGGCGGCAAGTCGCCGATGACGGTGCATGCTCCGGGTGGGCCGCAGGTGGTGGAGTGGGACGGCGCCGGAACGGAGATGACGCTTACCGGGCCGGCGGAGCTGATC
>DAHVZZ010000163.1:0-2488 GCA_027323785.1 Acidobacterium sp.
AAAATGCTATAGCGGAGGATTGTCTCTTATCGGCGATCCTTCGCCTGAATACCCTCGGCGCATCCACCGAGCGGCCCCTCCTTCCGTCCAAGCCGTGTTCCAGCGCCAGCGAGTTCAAAGGGCCAGGAGCAGGCGGCTCAGCCGGCGGAAGCTGCGGCAGGATGCCCGAGATGCTTTGGACGCATCCGCAGCGCTTTTTACTTTGCCTCGGCAAGGTAGCAGCTTCGCGATGGGACGCACCGCGACAGATGGACGTAGTGATCGTCCGGTCCAGCCGGGCTCATGGTCAAAAGGCACCAGTAACTGGAAGCTGTATCCACTCCGGGCAGCCACGACGCGGAGTCCTGCGCCGTCGAGCCATAGGGATTCTTCGTACGCAGGCAACGGCAGGGCTGGTCGAGATTACCTTCAGGCTGTGTCATCTCCGGTTCGTCTTCCTTTCTGAGCAAGTTGAGTCAGCCTCCGGCAGGCCGCCCTTCAGCCGGCGGCGCCGGGGTCGCGATCCATCTGCCCGGCGGCCAGCAGAACGGTTCTGTAGATCGCAACCGGAAACAACTGCACCTTGTAAGCATTCATCGAGAGCGGCATCGCGCCTGTCATCGCAGCATGCCCGGCGGCTCTGGCCGTCTCCATGGTGATGGGCTTGCCGGTAAGCTCGGCCTCCGCCTCAGCCGAGCGCCGGACGACGGGTGAGGCCGCGCCCATGGTCACCACGGCGCGGCGGCAGACGGCGCCATCCATCTCCAGCACAACTCCGGCATCGGCCAGGGCCCAGTCGTGGCTCTCCTTGTCGCCGTACTTCTGATACGCGGAGCGCGTTCCGTCCGTGGGCCGGGGGATGTGAACCGCGGTGAGGATCTCGTCCTCTTCCTTCACGTTGAAGCGGTGCGGATTCGAATCGGGCTGTATGTAGAAGTCTTTGATGGCCACGCTGCGCTTGCCCTTCGACGCCGAGACAAGCTCGATGCCGGCGTCCAGGGCGAGCAGGGCGACGGCTGCGGACGATGGCGCCACGGAAGGGCATCCTCCGTAGTCCATGATGGCGTGATATTGATTCAGGCCGGAGAAGGCAAAGCACTGGTCCTTGCCCTTGCGAATGCACTCGAACTGAGCGGAGCGGAAGTACCAGCACTGCAGTCCCTGCAGGATGTTGCCGCCCACGGTGGCCACATTGCGGATGTGCGGCGTGGCCGCGTGCCCGCAGGCATCGGAGAGGACGGTGTAATGCGCGCGGATCACCGGGTCGGCGGCGATCTCCGCCAGGGTGGTGAGCGCGCCAATGGTCAGCCCTTGATCCGTGGCGTGAACTCCGCGCAGCTCCTTGATGTTGCGAATGTTCACCAGGCGCGAAGGCTGGTCTGTTCCGTTCTTCATGCGATCCAGAAGGTCCACGCCGCCGGCCTTGATCACAGCGCCGTTCTTCAACTGCGCAAGCGCGGCATCGACGGAAGTACAGTCGGCAAGAGAGAAGGAGTTCATAGCGCCTCCGCTTGAGGTAGGGGCTGGTTCAGGGCCGCCAGGACCACGGCCGGCGTCATGGGCAACTGCCGGATGCGGACGCCGGTGGCGTTGTAAAAGGCGTTTCCGATGGCCGCCGGCGTGGCGATGATGCCGCCCGGCTCTCCAATGCCGGAGGCGTCCGTTGAACTCTGCCCAATGTAGGACTCGATCACGTGTACCTCGATCTTTGGGATCTCATGGGCGCCGGCAATCTTGTACATGTCAAGGTTGGGGTTCACCATAATCCCGTAGTTCGGATCCAGCAGCCGGTTCTCAAACAGCGCGTAGGAGAGCCCTTGAATCACTCCGCCGTTGATCTGGCTCACCAACTGGCGGGAGTTCATCGGCCGTCCGCAGTCATGCACCGCCAGCACATGCTTCACGTGAATGCGCCCGGTCTCCGTATCCACGGCCACCTCAGCCACGTCCACGCCGCCGTAGGTGTCGTAGCTGTTCCGAGCGTAGTCCGGGATGCGCCTGGCCTGCGCGGAGACCTGATCGGTGTCCATCCGGGCCGCGGCGCTGCGGAAGGCCATGGGCTGGAACTTGCCCGAGGCGCTGCGCACCATCCCATCGCTCAGCGTAAGGTCGCCGGGCTGAACCCCAAGCGCGGGAGCCACGCTGGCCAGGAACTTCTGCGCGGCCTGCCACGCGGCGTCACGCACCGCGGGCGTCAGGGACGCCGTGGTGACGCTGCCGCCGGAGTTTGGGCCCACCGGATAGTTGGTGTCGCCGATCTTCACCTCAACCTTGGCCGGGGGAACGCCAAACTGTTCGGCCAGAATCTGCGCCAGCACGGTCTTGATGCCGCCGCCGATATCCTGCACCGCGGAGAGCACCTCCACGGACCCATCCTTATGCACGCGGACCTCCGCCGCGGAGTTCATGCTGATGTTGCGATACCAGACCCCTTGCGCCACTCCGATGCCGCGCTTCACGACGCCGTGATCCGCATTGGGCTCCGCATGGCGAGACTTCCACAGCGCGT
>DAHVZZ010000168.1:0-1629 GCA_027323785.1 Acidobacterium sp.
TCGCCGCCGGCAAGCTCCGCATCTTCAAAAGCTCTCCCAGCGGACGCGAGCAAGTCCTCGCCGTCGAAGGCCCCGGCGGCTCCGTCGCCGAGCTCCCCGTCTTCGATGGCGGACCCTATCCCGCCTCCGTCAGCGCCGTCGAAGACTCCGAAGTCCTCTTCATCTCCCGCGACAATTTCCGCCGCTTCTGCCTCGACCATCCTGAAGTCGCCCTCAAAATGCTCGCCGTCGTCGGCGCGCGTCTCCGCCGCCTCGTCGGCATCATTGAAGAGCTGTCCTTCGCCACCGTCCGCCAGCGCCTCGTCTCCGCCCTCGTCCGCCTCGCGCAGACGGCGGGCACGCACACTGATCGCGGCATCGAATTTCAGCTCCCCGGCACCCATCAGGATCTCGCCCATCAGCTCGGCACCGTCCGCGAGCTGGTCTCCCGCAACCTCATGCGCCTCCAGGCCGAGAACCTCATCCAGGTTGACGCCCGCTCCATCGTCGTCCGCGATCTGCCCGGCCTTTCCGCCATCCTCGAAACCAGCTCGTAAAAATCAGCCCCGTAAATTCGCCCCCGCGCGACTAAAGTCACTGCCCCGCCCCGCAGACCCCTTCTACGCTCGACCTTGTCAGCGGAGAAACATTATGTCTGCCATCCTCATCGATTCCCTTCCCAGCCACGGCGCTCCCTTCACACCGGACCAGCAGGCGCTGCTCGCCCACGAACGCCGCAAGAGCCGCCTCTTCCGCATCTGGATCGCCACTGGCATCTTCTTCATGGTGCTCCCCGGCACTATCCTCGGCTTCACCAACCTGCTGCTCATCAGCGCGCACCACGGCTTCACCGGCCTCTCCCCCGCGTGGATTCAGGCCCACGGCCATTCCCAGGTCTTCGGCTGGATCGGCAGCTTCGTCCTCGGCATCGGCTTCTATTCCCAGCCCCGCACCCGCGCCAACCAGGGCCGCCTGCCCATCCTCTGCTGGAGCCTCTGGGCCGCCGGACTCACCTTCCACTGGCTCGCCGGTGCGTATCTGTGGCAGTGGCGTATTACCCTGCCCCTCTCCGGACTGCTGGAGCTCACCGCCGTCCTGCTCTTCCTCTACGCCGCCAGCCAGCACAAGCTGCCCGCCGCCTCCGCCATCCAGGCGGTCCAGCCGCGTCCCCGCCCGCGTATGGAACCGTGGATGCAAACCGTCCTCGCCAGCAACTTCGCCTTCCTCATCGCCATCGCCGTCAACTTCGGCATCGGCATTCGACTCGCCATCCAGGGCATCACCCCCGCTCGCCCGCACGACTTCGACCAGCGCTACCTCGTCCTCCTCGCCTGGGGATTCCTCGCTCCCCTCGTCTGGGGATTCTCCGCCCGCTGGCTGCCCACCTTCCTCGGAACTAAACCCATTCGCGGCCGCGTCCTCCAGTACGCTCTCGCCGCCGACCTCCTCGGAGTCATCCTCGGCGTCAGCGGCTACACCCTCGCCGCATCTGTCCTTGTGGCCGCCGCCACCATCCTCGCCGCCACCGCCGTGCGCATCTTCTCCCGCGCCGAGCGCCCCGCCAAAACCATCGGCATTCACCGCAGCTTCCCCTTCTTCCTGCGCACCGCCTATGTGTGGTCCATCCTCGCCGCCCTGCTCGGCATCGTC
>DAHVZZ010000178.1:0-2148 GCA_027323785.1 Acidobacterium sp.
ATCCGCAACTCCCTCTTCCTCACCGACCAGTCTCTCGTCCTCTCCCCTTATCTCAATTTCGACTCGGATATCCTCAGCGTCCAGGTCGCGCCCAATCGCCGGCTGATGGTGATCGAGCACAAGGAAACGCCGGCAATCAGCCCGAAACCGGCGGAACAAACCTCGTTCCAGGCGCCGCTCATCAAGGTGGATATCCTCCCGCCCGGTTCCACGCACGACCTTGCCACCATCCAGACGCAGTCTGCCGGACCCCTAGCGCTCATGGGCGACGGGCTGCTCGATATCATGCAGGCCGCGGAGAATGCCGACTGGGCCGTGCGCTATGTCCCCTTCCACGGAGAGCCTCATATTCTTGCTGCGATGAAATCCACCTGTCAGCCGGACCTGCAGCCCCTCAGCGCCACGGCCGCCCTCATCATGGGCTGCTACAACACCGGAGATACACGCACTGTGGTTGCCGTTTCCACCGCCGATGGCAGCAGGCTCTGGCAGAACCAGTGGGCCAATAAGTACGTCTGGGGCTGGTTCACCTATGCGGAAAACGGCAGCCGCTTCGCCTACGAGTCGCTGGAGGTGAACCGGCCCGTCAGCGCCTTCGACGCCCTCGACTCGCAGGACATCGCCGCCCAGGTCGTGGGCGTCTATGACACCGACACCGGCCACCTGGTCCTCGTTCGCAATGCCACTCCCGTCCTGACCGCCGGCCAGAATGCCGCTCTTTCTCCCGACGGCCGCCGCTTTGCCATCATGCGCCACGGTGCGATCGAGGTCTACAATCTGCCGCCCGTGCAGCCGCGCGCGGTGAAGGTGAAAAAGCGAAAGTAGCTGCCGCCCTTCCCGGAAATCCTTCTCCTGCAACGTCCCCTCCTGCAGCTCCGCCTCGCCATTGACATTCCTGCACACCGGGTGAAATTCTCATACGTTTTGCCAGAGGTGTTCCCGATGAACCCAGTCACACCCTCCGCGCCCGGCATGCATGTCCCCTCCGCGGGAGTTTCGGTCGCTCAGCCCTATCTCATCCAGCAGGACTGGCGCGCCTATACCCTCGAACAGCACGCCATCTGGGCGGAGCTCGTCCGCCGCCGCATGCCGCAGCTCCGCGAACACGCCGCCCAGGAGTATCTGGACGGCTTCCATCAGATCGGCCTCCGCGAAGACACCATTCCCGACCTCGCCGACGTCAATCGCCGCCTGGCTCCCCGCACCGGATGGAACGCCACTCCCGTGAGCGGCTTCCTGCCCCCCGATGCCTTCTTTGAAATGCTGGCCGCGCGACAGTTTCCCACCACCACCTACATCCGCGGCCGCGAGTCCATGGAATACACCCCCGAGCCGGACATCTTCCACGACGTCTTTGGACACGTGCCCATGCACGCCCACCCCGTCTTCGCCGACTTTCTCCAGCAGTACGGCCGCGTCTGCGCCGCCCTCATGCACGATAAGGAAAAGCTGGAGAAGATGGGCCGCCTTTTCTGGTTCACCGTGGAGTTTGGCGTGATCCGCCAGGGCGGCAAAATCAAGCTCTACGGCAGCGGCCTCATCTCCTCGCACGGCGAAAGCACCCACGTCATCGAAGGCCGCCCTCTGATTCGCGACTTCGACCTCCAGCAGGTCATGGAGCAGCAGTTCCTCGTTTCCGAGGAGCAGAAAGTGCTCTATGCCGTCGAATCCTTCGACCAGATTTACGAAGCCGCCCAGGAGGCCGAGCGTCAGCTCGCCGGATAACCTCTTTCCCCAATAGCAGTCGAATGCGCAGGCGGATTCCGGACTCACCGGAGTAACGGAATTCGTCTGCACATTTTGCAGAGTTTTGATCCTCCGCGATGCACAATACAGAAATTGGCCTGTCTAACCGACGGGTTTGCATCTCACATCGCGGGAAACTCGCAGGAGGGCTCCATGCCTCGGATCCACTTTCATCAGCAGCTGGCTGCGCTCAAAGACAAATTGCTGGCCATGGCTGCCCTCGCCCAGCAGGCCGTGGAGGCCGCTGTGGATGCGTGGCTGCAGCGCGATCCGAGTCTGTGTCAGTACGTCCGCGACAATGAAACCGCCATCAACAGCGCCCAGCGCGAAGTGGATGACATGGCCTATGAACTGCTCTCTCGCGAGCAGCCCATGGCCATCGACCTGCGCTTCATCCTGGCG
>DAHVZZ010000182.1:0-5586 GCA_027323785.1 Acidobacterium sp.
CGACCTGCGGATATGGCACGGCGCTGGGCGTGATTCGTTCCGCCGTGGAGCAGGGGCGCAGGATTCACGTTTACGCCGATGAGACGCGGCCTTTTTTGCAGGGTGCGCGCCTGACCGCATGGGAACTGATGCACGACGGCATTCCCACGACGGTGCTGTGCGACAACATGTCGGCCAGCCTGATGCGCCAGGGGAAAATCCAGGCCGTGGTCGTTGGAGCGGACCGAATCGCGGCTAACGGCGACGTGGCCAACAAGATTGGGACGTATGGAGTGGCCGTACTGGCCAAAGAGCATGGCATCCCGTTCTTCGTGGCCGCGCCCTGGTCCACCATCGACGTGAAGACGCCCACCGGCGACGCCATTCCCATTGAGCAGCGGCCGGAGGTTGAGGTAACCCATCACGGTGGACGCCAGCTGACACCGCACGGCGTGGGTATTGCCAATCCGGCGTTCGATGTCACCCCAGCCAAATACGTCACTGCGATTATTACAGAGCGTGGTGTTCTGCAGGCTCCGTACAGCGAGGCATTGCGGGACATGGAGGCTGAATCGGTGGCGGGCTAGCTTCTGCCGGTTAACCCGCAGAAGGGGTGGGAGATTTTTTGGTTTGGGCCCCTGACTTTATCTGAGGGAGCGAAGCTGCATGAGAGTCGTCCAGCACGTCCTCATTCAGGCCGATCTGCGGGATGTATGGAGGGTTTTGGCGGATGTTGAGTCCTGGCCCTCCTGGACGCCAACCGTCCTGCGGGTGGAACTACTGGGGCCACCGGACATGGGTGCGGCGCTCAAAGTGGGATCGCGTTATCGCGTCACGCAACCGGGGCTTCGCCCGGCCATCTACCAGGTGACCGCATATGAGCCGCCCCAGTCCTTCACCTGGGCTGCGAAGCTGCCGGGAGGAGTGTTTCTGGCCGAGCATCACCTGAGCCCTTCAGGCGGTGCGGTGGAGGCGGAACTCTCCTTTTCGACGCAGGGCGCACTCGGGAATTTGCTGGGGCGCATGTATGCGGGCCTGATCAACGAGTACGTGGCCACGGAGTCGCGGAGCCTCAAGGCTTACTGCGAGAAGAATTCGGGAACGCGGGAAGAACTCAGCAGCCGGGGGATGGATGCTTTGGGTTAGCCCAGCGGCAGGAAGTACTGGGTCCCGCGAACCGGCTCATCGAGCCTTTTGAGCAGCGCCTGCAGGTCGCGGTTGTTGTTCACGAAGTCCATGTCGCTGGTGTTGACCACCAGCAGGTCGCTGGCCGAGTAGTGAAAGAAGAAATGCTCGTAAGCGGCAGCGACCTGTTCGATATAGGTGTCGCTGATGGAGCGTTCGCCCGGCAGCCCCTTTCTCTTCAGGCGCTGCTTGAGGATATCGGGCGTAGCCTGCAGATAGATCACCAGTTCCGGCGTCGGCACCTCGGCGCGAAAGGTGTCGTAGTAGCGGTTATATAAGGCCAGCTCGGCATCGGTCAGGTTGAGATAGGCGAAGATCTTGTCCTTCTCGAAGAGATAGTCGGCGACCACAGGGACGTCGAAATTCTCGATCTCGCGCATCTGTGCGTGGCGTTCGGCCAGAAACCACATCTGCGAGGGGAAGGCCATTCCCGGCTCACCCTGGTAGAAGCGGTCGAGAAAGGGATTGTTCTCCGGCTCGGCAATCCGGCGGGCGTGCAGGGTTTCCCCCAGAACCTGAGCGAGGGTGGACTTCCCGGCCCGGATGGGTCCTTCGACGGCGATAAAGCGAGGCTGCTCGAAGAGGTTGGCCATGACAGCGAAAGAAATACGAAGATACCATGCCCGGATTCGAAAAGAAATGGCATTTCCGGCGGAAACGCATCGGAGAGTAACGATGCGGATACCACCGGGAAGCGAAAGTCTGCCGGAGAATTCCCTTCCCTATTCGGTTCGCAGCGCTTCCATTGGCTGCACACCCGCGGCACGGCGAGCCGGAATGGCAGAGGCAAGGAACGCCGCCAGAGCCAGAATCACCGTGGTTCCCGCCAAAACCCGCGGATCCCAGGGATGAACTCCGTAGAGCATGCTGGCCATGAAATGCCCGGCGATCAGCGCGCCCGGTATGCCGATGAGCAGGCCAATTCCGGCCTGAACGAAGGCCCCGCGCAGCACCAGCCTGAGGATACCCGACCGGTCGGCGCCGAGGGCCATGCGGATCCCAATCTCACTCGTCCGCTGCGCCACGGAGTAGGCGGTAACGCCGTAGAGTCCAATGGCGGCGAGGACGAGGGCCAGAATGCCAAAGATTGAAGTGAGCTGAACGACCAGCTGATCCTGTCCAAACTGATCCTTCACCTGCCCAGCAAAGCTCTGGAAGTTGAGCATGCTCAGGTTGGGATTGATCCCCATCAGCGCGCGGCGGACCTGAGCCTGGAGGCCGGGCACCGCACCAACGGTGCGAATCTCAACAGCGCCCATCTCCAGATGAGAGACGTTCTCTTCCATCGCCAGCGCGTGCTCTTTGTACTTTTGCCATTGCGCTGCCGCCAGGAAGAACATGGGGCGGATGTGGGAATTCGGGCTCCAGTACTGGGTATTTTCCGTCACGCCAACGATGGTGAAATGGCCGGAAAACTTCTGATCGAAATCTCCGAAGTGCTGGCCGATGGCGTTGCCATTTTTGAAGAAGTGTTTGGCGAAGGCCTCGTTCACGACGGCCACGTTGGGCGACGTGGCATCGTCCTGGCGGGTGAAGCCGCGGCCGGCAATGATTTTTGTGCCGAGGTTGCTGAAGTAGCCGGCGCTCACGCGGTCCCAGGAAGCACCATTCGCGTCGCTGCCGGGCGGCGGCGGCGTCTGGCCTTCGATGAAGACCTGCTCGCCCCAGTTGTCGCCTTCCATGGGGCTATAGAGCGACCAGGTGACCTGCTTCACTCCGGGGATTTCCATCAGCGCGTCGTGGAGCTGGCGGTAGAACAGGTCCGACTGATCCGCCTTATAGCCGGCCATCTGGGGATCGATGTGGAGGATGTAGCGGTTCGCCGTCTGAAAGCCGAAGTGCTGGTCCTGCAGGTTGGCCAGGGAGCGAATCAGCAATCCGGCGGCACAAAGCAGGGCGAGCGAAACCGCCGCCTGGAGGACCACGAGAATCTTCTGCGTCCAAAGTCCGCTGTGGCGGGTGGAGCGGTTGGCTCCGCGCAGGGCGTCGATGGGCCGGGCATGGGCGGTGACCCATGCTGGCGCCGCCCCAAAGAGCATACCCGTGAGCAGCGAGACACCGAAGGCAAATCCCAGAATCGCCGGCGAAGGCGTGGCATCGATGGGCAGATAGCTGTGGCCGGCGACCAGATGGACCAGCAGGCGCGCTCCGGCCCATGCCACCGCGGTTCCGGCCACGCCGCCGATGAGCGCCAGCACGATGCTTTCCGTGAGCGCCTGGCGGACGAGGCGGCTGCGCGGCGCACCGAGCGCCGAACGGACAGAGGTCTGAGCCTTGCGAGCGGTGGCGCAGACCAGCATGAGATTGGCCAGATTGGCGCAGGCGATGAGCAGCACAAAGGCGGAGACCCACATGAGCAGTTCCAACTGCGAACGGTAGGAATCCTGCATCTGCTGCACGCCGCCGCCGCCGTAGGTCAGGTGAAGGGTCTGCTTGGGAATCAGCGAGGCCTCTGACATTTTGTCGACCTTGCTGATGGGGCTGGAGAGAAAGCGACGCAGTTCCACCTGCAGACGGGCCTGCATCTGCTGTACGTTGGCGCCCTTTCGGATGCGGCCGATCAGGTTCAGCCAGTCCAGCTGCGGGCTGTCGTAGACATTGAAGCTGCCGCTCTGGATCACCGGCGAAGCGCTCAGAGGGAGCCAGAAGGCGGGCGGATCGCTGGTCAGCTTTTCGCCGAAGTAGCCGGGCGGACCAATGCCGACGACGGTAAAGGCATGGCCGTTGATCAGGAACGTGGATCCGACCACGGAGGGATCGCCGCCGAATTTCTGCCGCCAGGCGCGATAGCTCATGACTGCGACCGGCGCAGCGCCGGTGTGGTCGTCCGACGGCAGCAGCAGCCGCCCCATCCACGCACGCAGGCCGAAAGTCTGAAAGGCGTTGCCGGAGACGTATTCCGCCGGGAAGGCCTTGGCCGGCTGATTGGTGTCCGCTCGACGGACGCCGACTTCGGAGCGTCCGGCCTGGAAGGCCGCAAGCTGCTCAAACCCCGGGGTGTGATCGCGGAACTCGCGGTACTGCTCGGTGGAGAAGAGCGACCAGTCATCCTGCATGCCGCCGTTGATGCAGCAGTTCTCGTTGTCTCCAATGCGGATCAGCTGGGCGGGTTTCGTGACTGGAAGCGATTTGAGCAGGACGGCGTGGACGATGGTAAAGATGGCGGTGGTGGCGCCGATGCCCAGCGCCAGCGTCAGGATGGCGGTAACGGTGAACCCTGGGGTCTTGAGAAACTGGCGCAGCGCGTAGCGAACATCGTCCAAAAGCATCAGGCGGTTACCCTCCGGTTCAAAGGAATACGGCAGCCGTCCGCGATTGGTTCAACAGTTCCGCCAATCTTTGGATCATCCTGCCGCGGCGACTCAGGCCCAGGCATCCACGGTAACGTATTGGGTTGTGCCCGGCGACCAGCGTCTGAGAATCAGGCGCGTGGCCTCGATGGAGCGCGAACGATCCGTCCCCATGGCCAGGTGTCCGCCGTCGTGCAGCAGCAGGTTCGACCCGCGGCCGCGCCGCAGGTTGTGTGCGACGCCCCGTGTGAGATGTGCCGCAATCGTTGCCCCGGTCTGCTTCGGCTGCCAGTCAAAGCCCATGGCGTTCCACAGAACCGCCGTGAGCCCCAGGCGCCGCGCGGTGCGGAGAATGTCCGGTCGGCGCGCGCCATGGGGTGGGCGGAAGAAGCGCACCGGCGCGCCCAGAACGTCTTCCAGCCGCGCATTGCAGCCGGCCAGTTCCTGCTCAACGCGGCGCGGACTCAGCAGTGGCAGAAAGGGATGGCTCATGGTGTGGTTGCCGATCAGATGACCGGCGGCGTGCACGCGCCGGACGAGATCCGGGCGCTGGCGCACGTAGCCGCCAATCATAAAGAACGTGGCGCGGACATTGTGCTCGGCCAGCAGATCCAGCAATTGCGGCGTGTACGGATCGTTGGGACCGTCGTCGTAGGTCAGCGCGAATTCCGATGGGCTGCGGCCGGCGACGACCGTCCGTCCAAAAAGCTGCGACTGCGGATACATCGCGGCATAGAGATAGGCTCCGGCCGCGAGTCCGGCAAGCGCGCCTGCAACAGCAAGTTTCGAAGGCATCTGGCTCTAGTTTAGATGGACGCGAAGCGCTTCAGCAGCTCATCTCTTTCAAATCCGGGCTGACGATGAGCCGCGGCTCCGTCGCGCGCTGCACGTCCTCGACGGTCAGGCCGGGGGCAATCTCTTCGAGGATCAGCCCTTCAGGGCGGACGCGAATCCAGGCCATCTCTGTCGCGATGGTTTCCACGACGCGCACGCCGGTGAGCGGGAGCGTACATTTTTTCAGTATCTTGGGAGCGCCGTTGCGGGTGGTGTGTTCCATGGCCACGATCACGCGGCGCGCGCTGGCCACCAGATCCATGGCCCCGCCCATGCCTTTGACCATCTTGCCGGGGAT
>DAHVZZ010000194.1:0-11921 GCA_027323785.1 Acidobacterium sp.
CCAGTTCGTTCGCTGCCGCCAGCCGCAGAGGAGCGCGGCGGACAATTCCTTTCCATGCGCGCTGAGCCACGGCGGCATACTGGCGGGGGAGAAGGCCCAGTCTGACTCCGCGGGCCAGAGAGAATGTCACCATGGCTGATCCGATTGGATCGAGAGCGCTGCTGCCAGCCTTGCTGGTTTGCAGATTGTCGCGCCACAGACCGCTGGCGTGATCCTGGCGGAGCGCCGCGAACGCAGCAAGGCGCTGAAAACTGGCGGTCGTGGCTGCACGCGCCGCGCCTTCCCGCGGGAAATAAGGAAGAGCCGAAGCCAGCGTCATCAGGCGAAAGCCCAGGTTGCGCAGGCCGGGCTTGCGGTCCGTGTGTCGAATCTGCGCGGCGATTGCCGCAAAATCCTGGTCGCGATGAAAAACAGAAGCGTACTCCGCCAGAAATGGATCGGCTGCATACGCGGCGCGCGCGGTGAGGTGCTTTTGAGCGAGGAGCTGACGATCCAGACGGGAGGCGATCCGATAGGCGGCCGGGTTGCGGGTAATGCGGTGGAGGAGGAGAATCTGCGATGCGAATTCGGGAGATGGATTTCCGGCGCTCACTTCCGCATTGGCGACGCTCTGAATATAGCGGTCGTATCGTTTGCCGGCTGTGTTTTTCCACTCGGCATCGAGGCCGTTGAGAAGGACTGCGGGAGGATTCTGCGCGTGCTGCCGCAGTGCCGTATCGGCGATACGGCGGCCCAGGGATGCGGCCGAGAGCGGACTCTGAGCGGCGGCCACTCCGACGGACGACAACACCAGGAATCCGCAGGCCGATGCTGTGAAAGCCCGGAGCAGGGGATGGCTGTTCCGGTGGGAGCGAGCTGATTGCGAGGAGAGTCTCATGTACAACCTATGCATAACAGATGGCCGTCGCGCCCGTCAGCGAGGGAATGAGAGCCGCGTACCGCACACCGGTATTCGCCGTGTTCCCAGGCGGGTCGTCTGCGACTTTGCGGCGTTACGATTGTAGAGCGCCGGGGTGGAGTGCGTGCAGTCCCCCGCCCGGCGACACTCGGCTGGCCGCGAGCGCGGTCAAAGTCGGATCGGGATGCGACCATCGATGTCAAATTTATCGTTTCTCCGTGACCGTCGCGGTTTCGCCGCTGCAAGTCTGACTCTCGCTCTGCTGCTGGCGCCGGCCGCAGGAGCCCAGAGGCTAACGAACAAGGCCACCGGCATATCGCCTCAGGAACAGAGGGGCATTGATCAGGACATTGCGCAGCATATCGGCGACGCACCGGGGAATCCGGGGCCGAAGGCGCATCTGTCCGGCGCGCTGCGCAAGGCCGACGTTCAGGCCGCCATGCGCAAAGTGGCGAACTGGGAGCTGACGCGATCGGAGCCGTATTTCGGGCGCACCTGGACGTGGGCGACGCTGTACACCGGTTTTATGGCGGCGAGCCCGGCGCTTCACGATCCGCGCTACCGAGAGGCCATGCAGAGTATGGCCGAAAAGTTCCACTGGAAGCTGCGCTCCAGGATTCCCATCGCCGATGACCAGAGCGTCGGGCAGACCTATCTTGAGCTCGATCTGCTGCATCCGGCTCCGGAAAAGATTGCTTCCACGCAGCAGGCACTGAATCGGCTGGCGGCCGGCGTCAACGCTGCGATTCCCGCCAATCAGGCAAAAATTCCCTGGTGGTGGTGCGACTCGCTGTTCATGGCGCCGCCGGTCTGGTCGCGGATGTACGCCGTGACGCACGATCGCAAATATCTGAACTACGTTGACGAGCATTGGTGGCAGACGTCGAATCTTCTCTATGACCAGCACCGCCATCTCTATTTCCGCGACATCACTTATCTCCATAAGAAGGATCCGCTGGGCAAGCCTGTCTTCTGGTCGCGCGGAAATGGGTGGGTGATGGGTGGCCTGGCACGAACGCTGGAATACATGCCTCGCAACGAGAAGGATCGCAGCCGCTACGTGGAGCAGTTGCGCCAGATGGCCGCGGCGGTTGCAGCGCTGCAGGATCCGCGGAGCGGATTGTGGCACTCCGACCTGCTGGACGCTCGGGATTATCCGCAGCCCGAGGTTTCCGGGTCCGCGCTGATGACGTTTGCCATGGCGTGGGGTGTGAATCACGGCATCCTGAGCCGCGCTCAATATGAGCCGGTGATTGCCAAAGCATGGCGCGGCCTGGTGGAGCAGATTTATGCCGATGGCCGTCTGGGCAATATCCAGCAGACGGGCGCGGCCCCGGCCCATTATCTGCCGTCCTCAAGCTACAATTATGGCGTTGGAGCCTTTCTGCTCGCGGGTGCTCAGGTGGAGCGGATGGCGAAATAGGGATCCGGTGAGAAGTCTCCCCAGTCGAATTTTCTGCCGGAGATCGCCGCATATGGCTCATCCGTCCCTGTAGAACGTGCGTCTGCGACCGGCAGAAGCGGCGGCCTGGCGAGCGCGTGTGCGGCCCGGGGTGGATCAAACGCGACGGTTCGCGACTGAACCGGCAGACCTGGGCGTGAAGGAGCGAGCGTGGCCAGCAACCCGGATATCATCGCATCATCGCGGAGCAGCGCCGACCCGGTGGAAGATCCTTATCGGCTGCAGAGCCTCGACCGCGCGGTCGCGATCCTGCAACTGCTGGGCGAGAGCGAGGTTCCGCTGAGTCTGGCGGAGATTTGCCGCCTGCTGAATCTGCACAAGAGCACGGCGCATCGCGCGCTGATCGTGCTGGAACGGGGCATGCTGCTGGAGCGCACGCCGGAGAACACCTTTCGGCTGGGGCTGAAGTTGTTCGAGCTGGGAAACCGTGCCGTGCAGCAGATGGACGTTCGTGCGCGAATACGTCCTTACGCGCGGCGGCTTGCCGCGCAGCTGGGCGAAACGGTCCACGTGGGAGTTCTGCAGAATGCCTCGGTGGTGTATCTGGATAAGGCCGGTCCGGGGGGCCGAGTGTGCAGCGGATCGAAGACAGGCACCTCGAACCCGGCGTACTGCACGTCGCTGGGAAAGGCGATGCTGGCGTGGATGCCGGCGAGGGCCGTGCATCATCTTGCCGATCAGATGACGTTCGTGCGATTCACGGAGAAGACCATTGGCTCGCGCGAGGAACTGCTGAATGCGCTGCAGCGGGTGCGCCGGCGCGGTTACAGCGTCGACGACGAAGAGATCGAGGCAGGTGTCCGCTGCATTGGCGCGCCTATTCTCGACGAGGCGGGCATGCCGATCGCGGCCCTGAGCGTCTCCTGCGTGTCGTCGCGGATTCAGCCTTATCAGGCGCCGGTGCTGGCCGGACGGATCATGCGCTGCTGTGCGGAGATTTCCGAGTCTCTGCGGCTGCAGCGGAAGATACGCGGCCAGGCGATCGGCGATGTGGCCGAGACGGCCAGCTGAACTGAAAGCGCGGCGTTAGAGGGAGTCGCTCTCCGGCTCATGATCGGCGGCCGCAAGCTGAGCTGAAAACAACGATACATTGCTGCGCAGAACGATATGCGGCGCCAGGCGGATTACCCGTTGCGGCACCCGGCCCTCCAGCAAATACTGGAGCAGAGTCTCGAAGGCAAGCTTGCCCTGGGTGGAAGGACGCTGGTGCAGGGAAGCCAGCACCAGCCCGGCTTCGATCAGCGAAGCCAGCTGGCGGAACAGATCGGTCGCGACGATCCTCACCTTGCCCAGCATGCCGAGTTCGGAGAGCGCCTGCAGCACGGGCAGACTGTTGGCGGTGCTCAGATAGAGCCCGTCGGGCCGGGGCTTGCGCTGCATCAGGGCTCGGGTGAGGCGATAGGCCTCCCTGGGATTCTCGTGGCTTTCCAGTACCGGCAGCAGACTGATATGCGGCGCCTGCACGGCGAGGGTGGCGGCAAAACCCCGCAGTTTTTCGGCGTGATCCATGGTGGACAACTCGCCGGTGATCATAGCCACCGAAGCTCTGTCCGGCAGCGAAATGGAAAGCAACTCGGCGGCGATTCCCCCGCTCACCACGGCGTCGACAGTGACCGAGCCGATGCGCGCGGAGCCAGGAGCGTCGCTGCCGACGCACATCACGGCGGTACCGGCCTGAGAGATTTTGCCGATGAGAGGATCGAAGCTGCGGGAGTCGCCGGGCAGAAATATGATGCCGTCATACTCCTTCTTCGCGGCCCGCTGCAGGGCATCGAGATCGCCCACTCCAACCCGGGAATAGTCATGAAACTGCAGGGATGCCGAGACGCGCACGGTGGCGGCCGCGGCATCGCGAATGCCCTGGCGGAGGGGATCGAAGAAATGCGAGATGTGCCGGGGAAGGACGGCGGCGATGGAAAGGGTGCGGTTCAGCTTGAGCGCGCGCGCAGCGAGGTTGGGCTGGTATCCGAGTTCCTCGGCTTTTTTGAGAACACGGGCTCTGGTTCGGTCGCTGATCCCGGTGCGTCCATGGAGGGCGCGGTCAACCGTGCCGATGGAGACACGCAGGATCTCTGCGATTTCCCGGATGCCTGGAGGTTTTGACGAATTCGCCATCGTGAGGATTATCGTCTCTGAGCGTACTGGCCGCCCGCGAGGCGGTCAACGGTGTGCCGCCGAAACATCAGGAGGCGGCGCCGAGGCCGACAAGGTTGGCGGCGATGATGATGATGATCATGCCGACCCAGAGCAGGCGAACGGGGCGGCCGCGCGCCTGCCGCCATTCGCCGAGCGCCAGGCCGATCAGGCCGCCAAAGAGGACATAGAGGCTCATGTGGAGCATCCAGTTGATAAAGGATATGCGGGCGGGGATGTTGGCGGCTCCCCATGCGTAGAAGAAGAACTGGAAATACCACATGATGCCGCCGGCCGCGGCCATGCAGCCGTTGACGAGCAGAACCCGGCGGGGCTCAGAGAAGTCGCGGCGCAGCGAGAGCTGCCGGGAGAAGCCCAGGCGGAAGAAGCAGTAGCCGAAATTGATGAGAGCGCCGCCTCCCATGATGATTACGTAACTGGGCAGTGCGGCGTAGAGCGGCCTGACGCCGGCGTGCTGCGCGGCCAGCGCCATGGGGCGCGCGGCGTCGATGGCGAAAGACATGCCGGAGGAAAAAATGCCGCAGAGGATCGCGAGCAGCAACCCCTTCTTCAGGTTGAATTCCTCGGCGCGAATGCCCATGCGCTGTTCCCGCTGATGGCCGGCCCAGGAAACAACCGCGATGCCGATGAGGGCGAGGACGATTCCGGCGATGGTGAAAATGCCCATGCGGCTGGTGAGCAAATAGAGGAGGCGTCCGTGCGCAATGGGGGGAATGAGGGTTCCGACGACCAGGGTGACGCCAATGGCGACGCCGATGCCCAGCGACATGCCGAGATATCGCATGGTGAGGCCGTAACCGACATTGCCGACGCCCCACATGCATCCAAAAAGGAACGTGAGAGTGAGCACGTGGCTGGGGATGGAGGAGTAAAAGCCGAGAAAGTGCGGAAGAAGAATGAGACTGACCAGGACAGGAAGGAGCACCCAGGAGAAAATGCCGGCGACAATCCAGGTGGTTTCCCAGGACCACTTTCTTACCTTTTCAATGGGCGCGTAGAAGGAGGCAGCGGCCGCTGCGCCAATCGTGTGCCAGCCGATTCCGGCGAGAATCGAAGACATTCTTCTCCCTTCCCCTGGGGGACGCATCCGGAAATCGGTGCTCTGGCGAGCGCCGATAGCCGGGACGAGCGGTTTTGATTTCTTTGCAGCCGAAGGCGAGACCCATATTACTCTTTCAGCAGCACGTTTCGCAGGGAAAAGAGTTTCCCATTTGTGTTGCGATGCGATGTTGCGTTTCGCGCGGTTTGACACAATCGGCTTCAGGTGAGAGGTTTATGCCGTCCCCCGATCGCTCTCATGCTGAACCTGAATGGAGCATTCACCGAAAGGGATGCGGATGACTGAGGGTGGCGGATGCGGCGCGCGAGGCGGAATGACAGAAGTAATTCAGTTTGCCTGGTTTTGTTTTGACTCGGAGCGGGGGGCGCGGTCATAATCGATCCCAGCCATATTTCAATAGGGATTATGTTTTATATGAAGGTGCGGGTGTGAAAACTGCCGAAGAGAAGGTCAGCCAGGCCCTGGATGGGCTTACCATTGAGCTCCCGTCGTGGGGTTTTGCCAACACCGGCACACGCTTTGGAAAGTTCGTGCAGGCTGAAGCCGCCACGTCGATTGAGGAAAAGTTTGCGGATGCGGCCCAGGTGCATGCGCTGACGGGGATGACTCCGACGCTGGCGCTGCATGTGCTGTGGGATCTGCCCAGCGGAGTAAGCGACGTGGCGCAGGTTCAGGAGCTGGAAAAGCGGTATGGAGTGCGGGCGGGATCGATCAACCCCAATCTGTTTGAGAGGCAGGAGTACAAGTACGGGTCCATCTGCAGTCCCAGCGCGGAGGTGCGGGCGATTGCGGGGCAGCACCTGCTGGATTCGGTGGAGATTGCGAAGCGGCTGCAGTCGCGCGATGTGAGCTTGTGGGTTGCGGATGGCTCGAATTATCCGGGCACGCAGAACATGCGGCGGCGCATCGACTGGCTGATGGAGGCGATGTCGGCGACCCACGCGCAGCTGGGAAAAGGTCAGCGGATGCTGATCGAGTACAAGCCGTTCGAGCCGGCTTTCTACCACACGGATATAGCGGACTGGGGCATGGCGCTGCTGCTGGCGCGGCATGCCGGACCGCAGGCGTTTGTGCTGGTGGATACCGGACACCATTATCAGGGGCAGAATATCGAGCAGATTGTCGCATGGCTGCTGTGGGAGCGGGCGCTGGGCGGATTCCACTTCAACGATCGCAGGTATGCGGACGACGACCTGACGATCGGATCCATCGATCCCTATCAGGTCTTTCGGATCTTTTATGAGCTGCTCTCCGATGCTTCCGGGCTGGAGCAGACGGCGTTCATGATCGACCAGAGCCACAATCTGAAGGGCAAGATGGAAGCCATGGTGCAAACCGTTTGCGCCGCGCAGGAGCTGTTTGCGAAGGCAGTGCTGGTGGACATGGAGCGGCTGGCGGAGTTGCAGAGCGAAGCGCGGCTGGTGGAAGCCGAGGAGTGTCTCCGGTCGGCATTCTGGCATGACGTGCGGCCTGCGATTCGGGACTGGCGGCGCAGCCGGGGATTGCCGGAGGATCCGCTGGCGGCGCTGCGGGAATCGGGCTATCTGGAGAGGGTCCATAAAGAGCGGCGGGAGCGCAACGCGCGCTCGGCGGCCAGCTACGTCTGAGGGCTCAAAGCAGGGCAGCGGCATCGACGCATTCGGATTGGGAATAGTATGTTTCGTATAGGAAACATACTATTGAGGCAGAACCGCACCTCTTGAGGGAGTACCGACTTGCCTAAGACCTCAGCCAAGCGTCTTTATCTGATCCCGATTCTTTCAAAAGCGCTGGACATTCTCGAGCTTCTGCAGCAGGAAGACAAACCGATGACGCTGGAATCCATTTACCAGCGGACGCGCGTCTCCAAGACGACGGTTTATCGCATCCTGAAGACATTTGTGCATCGCGGATATCTGGCGCAGTCGCAGGACGGGCTGTACCGGCTGGTGAGCCGTCCGCGCAAGGTGCGCTTCGGATTTGCGAAGCAGAGCGCGGAGATGCCGTTCTCCGAGGCCGTGGCGGCCAGTCTGCAGGCGGCGGCGGACCAGGCCGGCGTGGACCTGCTGATACGGGACAATCGCTACGATGGCGCTACCGCGGTGAAGAACGCCGAAGAATTCGTCCAGGAGCATGTGGACCTGGTGCTGGAGTTCCAGATCGATCAGCAGGTGGCGCCCATAATCGCGGACAAGATTGTTTCCGCGGGGATTCCGCTGATCGCTGTGGATATTCCTCACCCCCATGCCACCTACTTCGGAGTGGATAACTACCGGGTCGGGGTGGAAGCCGGCGAACTGCTGGCGGACTGTGCGATTGAGCACTGGAACGAGAAGGTGGACTGGGTGCTGGGGCTGGATATCGAAGATGCCGGTCCGCTGGTGCAGAGCCGAATCACCGGGGTATTTCAGGGGATTCGCGGGAAGCTGCCCAAATTGCCGATTGAGTCCTTTGTCCGCATCGATACGCGCGGCATACGGGAGCGCAGCCGGCGGGCGATTGCCGAGTTTCTGAGCCGTCATCCGCGCGACCGGCACATTCTGATCGCCGCGGCTACGGACACCGCCGCTCTCGGCGCTCTGGAAGCGGTGAAGGAGCTGAAGCGCGAGAAGCAGGTGTTCCTTGCCGGGCAGGACTGCATCCCGGAAGCCATCGAGCAGATTCGGGACCCCGGCAGCCCGTGGGTTGGCTCGGTTTCCCATGAGGTTGCCACGTATGGGCCGCGGCTCATTCAGCTGGGACTTGCGATTCTGCGCGGCCAGACGGTTGCTCCCTATAACCATGTGGAACACAAAGTGGTGACGCGCGAAAATCTGGAGCAAGCCGGGTTCGGCAATCATTAGCGATTGCGGGGGCCTATGGATGGCTCCGCGGGCGAGGAGAGCTGTTTGCGTTCCATATTCCTATAGAAACAGTTGCTCTATTGATCTTGATGTGCCATGATGGGATCGAGATTTTGATCCAACATGGGAAAAACCAAGATGTCGCTGCGCTTTCTGAAGGATCTGTGGGATGAAAAGACGGCCTCCACGCTGGATGAGCCGGAATTACTGCGCTATCGCTCGAACCTGCTGGGCGCCGATCTGCGCATCACGAACTTCGCGGGTGGAAACACCAGCTCGAAGTTACGGCAGCAGGACCCGCTGACGGGGGAAGCCACGGAGGTGCTGTGGGTGAAGGGCAGCGGCGGCGACCTGGGCAGCATGAAGCGTTCCGGCTTTGCCACTCTGTATCAGGATCGAGTGCTGGCGCTGGAGAAGCAGTACCAGGGCGTGGCGCTGGAAGACGCGATGGTGGAGCTGTATCCGCTGTGCACCTTCGGCAGGAACTCGGTGGCGGCTTCGATCGACACGCCGCTGCATGCGTTCCTGCCGTTTCCTCATGTGGATCACCTGCATCCGGACTGGGCGATTGCGATGGCGGCGGCGGCCAACGGCAAGATCAAAATGGAGGAGTTCAACCGCGAATTCGGACACAAGCTGGTGTGGCTGCCGTGGCAGCGTCCGGGATTTGAGCTGGGGCTGATGATGCGGCGCGCGGTGGAGGAGAACCCGGGATGCGACGGCATCGTGCTGGGTGGTCACGGGCTGTTTACCTGGGGTGAGACGCAGCGGGAATCGTATCTGAACACGATCACGATGATCGATCAGCTTGGCCAGTTTGTGCATGCGCACGAAGAGCGGCGGAAGTCGCCGGCCTTTGGCGGCGCTGTGGCGCAGACCCGGCAGGACCGCGGGACGATTGCCACGGAGCTGATGCCGTATCTGCGCGGGATGGTATCGCAAAAGAAGCGGCTGATCGCGACCTTTACCGACCTGCCCGAAGTTCAGCGCTTCGTGAACAGCAGGGATGCCGCGGCTTTGGCTCATCTCGGCACGAGCTGCCCGGATCACTTCATCCGCACCAAGATACGTCCGCTGTTTGTGCCCGCGGAGGACAAGGCCGATGTGGAGGCGCTGAAGGCTGCCATCGGCGGCGCCATGGACGCCTATCGCCGGGAGTACGCCGAGTACTACCAGAAGCATGCGCAGCCGGATTCGCCGGCCATGCGCGATCCGAATCCGACCGTGGTGCTGGTTCCCGGGGTCGGGATGTTTTCCTTTGGGAAGAACAAGGCTGAGTCGCGCGTGACGGGCGAGTTCTACGTGAACGCCATTCATGTGATGGAAGGCGCGACGGCGCTGGCCGGCGAGACCAGCGTGACGGACTTTCCCCAGGCGGGACCGGCGGCGCCCTGCGAGGCTTTCAAGGCGCACGCGAACTATGTGGCGTTGCCGCTCTCGGAGGCCTTCCGCATTGAGTACTGGGCGCTGGAGGAAGCGAAGATCCGCCGTCAGCCTCCGGAAAGAGAGCTGAGCCGCCAGATCGCGCTGATTGTGGGAGGAGCGAGCGGCATTGGCCGGGCCACGGTGCTGCTGGCGGCGGAGCGCGGGGCGCACATCGTTATTGCCGATCGCGACACCGCAGGCGCACAGGCTACGGCGAAAGAGGCCCAGGCCATCGCCGGGCGCGAAGCTGTGGCAACCGTCTCCATCGACATTCGCAACCGTGAGGCGATCCAGTCGGCGATCAGAGAGACGGTGGCTCGCTTTGGCGGCCTGGACATTCTCATCAACACGGCGGCCATGTTTCCCTCGTCGCCGGACGGAGTGGTGAGCGATGCGATGTGGGGCACGACGCTTGAGCTGAATGTGACCGCGAACTATTTGCTGGCCGAGGAAGCCGCGAGGATTTTCGGCGAGCAGAAGCTGGAGGCGAGTGTGGTGCTGACCAGCTCCGCCAACGCCGTGGTGCCAAAGCGCGGCAGCGAAGCCTACGACGTGAGCAAGGCCGCGGTGAGCCATCTGGTTCGCGAACTGGCGGTCTCCCTGAGCCCGAAGGTGCGCGTGAATGGCATCAATCCGGCGACGGTGGTGAAGGGCTCGACGATGTTTCCGCGCGACCGCGTGATGACCTCGCTGAAGAAGTACAAAATCGCCTTCGATGCGGCGAGCACGGACGACGAACTGCGCACGCTGCTGTCGGAGTTTTACGCGCGGCGCACTCTGACGCACCAGCCGATTGAGCCGGACGATTGCGCCCAGGCGATCCTGTTCCTTGCGGGGCCGAAAGCGCGCTGTACGAGCGGCCATTTGATTCCCGTGGACGGCGGTCTGCCCGAGGCGTTCCTGCGGTGAGTTCGCGGCCCGCGCTGGTGGCCATCGATCTTGGAGCGGAGAGCTGTCGCGTCTCGCTGCTGCGCTGGCGGCAGGACGAGCCTGCGATCCGCATAGTGCACCGTTTTGCGAACGGACCCGTTGTTCAGGGCCAAAGGGTGCGCTGGGATCTGAAACGCATCTGCAGGGAGCTGGATCGCGGCCTGCAGCGGTGCGCAGAACTGGCGGACGAGGGCGTTGCATCCATTGGAGTGACGGGCTGGGCCGTCGATTACGTACGGCTCGGTGCACTCGGATCGCCCTATGCCCAGCCGTTCTGCTATCGCGATCCGCGCGCCGCGGAAGCGATGGCGGAAGCGCACAGGCTGATCTCCGCTGAACGCCTGTACGAGATCACGGGCGTTCAGATTCAGCCGATCAATACGGCTTACCAGCTCTATGCGGATCGGCTCGACGGCGTTCCCGGTTCCATGCCGTGGGTGAATTTGCCGGAGTACATCCTGCACTGGCTGGGCGCTCCGCGGATCGCCGAATACAGCAACGCCTCCCACACAGCGCTTGTGGACGCGGGGACCAGGCGCTGGTCGAGGGAGATATTCGATGCTCTTGGACTGGATGCGGCAGCCGCTCCGGAACTGGTGCCACCCGGCTCCGTTCTGGGACCAGTGAAGGATTCCTTACGCTCGATGCGTGCGTTTCAGCACACGCGCCTCATTGCTCCCGCATGCCACGACACGGCTTCGGCCATCGCAGGGATACCGGCGCGGCAGGGATCGTGGGCTTACATCAGCTCGGGAACCTGGTCGCTGGTGGGCACAGTGCTGACCGCTCCGCATATCACGACGGACGCCCGCCAGCGGGGGTTCACCAATCTCGGTGCGGCGACGGGCGATATTCTCTTCCACTGCGGGATACCCGGTATGTGGCTTCTGCGGCAGTGCATGAGCGCCTGGGAAGAGGAGACGTCCTGTTCGCTGGAAACCCTGATCGACGCCGCGCGACGCTCGCCCGCGCCGGACTACGCACTGGATCTTGGCGATGGGAATCTGCAGCTTCCCGGCAGGATGCCCGCGCGCATCAACGACCAACTGAGGGCGCGCGGAATCGCGCCACTTCCTGAAGGATATGAGGCCGCGCCCGCTGTCGTGAACCTGATCTTCCACAGTCTGGCGCATCGCTACGCCGCATTGCTGCGGGAAATGCGCGAGATGA
>DAHVZZ010000207.1:0-2905 GCA_027323785.1 Acidobacterium sp.
TCATCTCCCGGCTTTGAACGATTTGCCCCTTCACCATCCAGATCACCGGATGAAACGCCGCCAGCACGCTCGCGGCCTCGTAAAACAGATTCTTCGCATAGTCATGCCGCTCGATGTGTGCCAGCTCGTGCCCCATCGCACTCAGAACATCCTCTTCGGTACCCTGCTCCAGAAAGCCGGAAGGCAAAAGTATGGCGGGCCGCATCGCTCCGATCGTCGCAACACCGGGCAGCGCGGCTGCCTGCATAATCTCTGCATGCCGCACGGCAAACGAACCGCGCACCCGTTCCCACAAGGCGCCTGCATCGGCGCTCAGCTCTTCGCGAACACCGGCTCGAACCAGTTTCCTGGCGCCCGCAAACTGCCACGCCAGTCTCGCCGCAAAATAGGCCAGCCCTCCGAGATACCCAACAAAGGTGGACCAGATCAGCCACAGCGGCAAAACCAGTCCTCCTGACCCTCCCACTGCCCCTCCGCTTGCCCAGCCTGCAATCGCAACTCCCGCCGTCATGCCATTGCCATGCGAGGCAAACACCAGCGGCAGAATGCCCCGGTACAGCGGCAGAGCGGGCGCAGCGACACTCAGCAGCAATACCGCCGCCCACACGCGATGCTGCGCGCCAACCCCCAAACGCGACACCAGCCCGCTCGAAACCCACCCGCCTGCCGCGATCAGAGGAATCTCCCAAAGCGCATTCAGCGAGTAGGTAGCGACTGCGCATGCCAGGCTATTCATCCTTCTCTTCCCGCTCTGCTGCCGCCAGTGCGGCAATCTTCTCCGCGTCCAGTTGGCGCGTCTGGATCAGGCTCATCACCAGCGCCTCTGATGACCCGCCAAACATCCGATCCACAAAATCGCACACCGCCGTTCGCAGCACAGCCTCTTTGGATACAGCTGCGCAGTATTCAAAAGCGCGCCCTTGCAGCTTCCGCTGCACCTTCCCCTTCTTGTGCAGCGCGTTCAGCACCGTCTGAACCGTCGTGTATGCCAGATCCCCGGGAACCTCACTCTGCACATGCTGAACGTTGCTGGCTCCATCCCTCCAGAGCACCTGCATCATCAGCAGCTCCAGCGGTGTCAGCCCGAGAGACTCCGAAGCACTCTTTCTGCGACGACCCATCTCATCTCCTATTCAAATAGGACACTACTCCGCAGACCGAAATTCTGTCAACTATTCTTCTAGGAGACGTCGGATCACGCTCGGCGAACGACCTCGCAGGTCGCAATCAGGCTGCTCAGCCGGAATCCACACCACGAACTCCGCGAGAGCCAACCGCAATGCATGCCGGTTACCGTCTCCCATGTGCTCGCACGTTCCAGGCCGGATGGTTGACAAGCGTGTGGCCATGGGCGCAGATTCCCATAGATGGCTATAGAAGGCGGTTGGTCCCACGGCGGATGGTTACCGCGGGAGCACTGCCGGCCGCAAGGCAGACGGGGAGAGCCGCGATGGGATGGCTGCGACGGGTAGCGACGGCGTTCGGTGGGCGGAAGCGCCAGCGGGAGGTGGACGAGGAGCTGGCGTTCCACCTGGAGATGCGCGAGGAGCGGAATCGGGCGGCGGGAATGGGCGCGGAAGAGGCGCGGCGGGCGGCGCGGCTGCGGTTTGGGAATCCGGCGGTGTGGCGAGAGCGGGTGCGCGAGGTCGACGTGATGCTGCTTCCACAGACGGTGGCGCAGGATCTGCGCTTTGGGGCGCGGATTTTGCTGCGCAGGCCGGGATTTACGGCGGTGGCTGTGTTTGCGCTGGCGGTGGGGATCGGCGTGAATACGGCGGGATATACGGGGTACCGGACATTTTTCGGGCGCGGCGTGCAGGCGCGGGATGCCGGGCGGATGGTGAATCTGTCGCTGCGGGAGCGGACGGGCGCGTATCAGGCGGCGTTCAGCTATCCGGATTATGAGGCGTACCGCGATCACGTTCACGCATTCAGCGGGGTGATTGCGACGGGGATGCCGGGATTGCTGCGCGTCTCGGCGAAGGGCGGGGTGGCGCTGCGGCGCGCGGGCGGCGGAGGGTCGCTGCTGGGCGCGCTGGGGCTGTTTCCCGGGGTGCAGAACTACGAAAAGGCGCTGACGCTCGGGGTTTCGGACAACTACTTCCAGGTGCTGGGGGCGAAGGCGGTGCGGGGGCGGACGTTCCGGTCGGGGGACAGGGCGGAGCTGGCGGCGTCGCCCGCGGTGCTGATCAGCGCGAATTACTGGAAGGAGCGGTTCGACAGCGACCCGGGGATTATCGGGAAGACGATCCGGCTGGATGGGATTGCGTTCACGATTATGGGGGTGACGCCGCGGAATTTCGAGGGCACGTTTATTGCGGTGCCGGATGTCTGGATTCCACTGCGGCTGGAGGCGCTGCTGCATCCGCGGGAGGAACTGCTGCGGGATCGCGGAAGGTTCTGCTGCCATGTGTTTGGGCGTCTGGCGGCGGGAGCGACGGCGGCGGAGGCTGCAGCGGAGATGACGGTGGTGGCGAATGAGCTTCGCCCGCTGCACAGTCCACGCTCGCCGCTGTCGCAGCCGCTGACGGCCGTGCTGTGGCCGGGATCGCCATTTTCGGTTCCGCTGCTGGTGAATCCGGGGGTTCGCATCAGCATGTTTTTCGTGATGCTGGCGCTGGGGATGGTTCTGCTGGTGGCGTGCGCGAACGTGGCGGGGCTGCAGCTGGCGCGGACGGCGGCGCGGCAGGACGAGCTGGCGATGCGGATGTCGCTGGGGGCGAGCCGGGCGCGGCTGATCCGGCAACTGCTGACGGAGAGCGCGCTGATGGCGCTGGCGGCAGGGGTTCTGGCGTTCCTGATGAGCTGGGTGGTGCTGCGGGAAGGGGCGCGGCTGGCGGCGGGGGCGTTTCCGCAGCAGTTTGGGACGTGGGTGTTCCATGTGAAGCCGAATCTTGCGGTTTTC